>NZ_JAUBPB010000029.1:0-71933 GCF_036700545.1 Microcoleus sp. SVA1B4 | reverse complement strand
TCTATCATATAGCGGAGGGCGAAAAATTTTGGCTCTTATCATACTTTTAACCATTTACAAAACCGGGATGCTCCCATCACGTCTGCGTCGAACTCAACCAAATGACCCGGATCAGCTACAATTTGAAGAGCTAATCTTGAACCGTTTAACCCGGGAAGTATATCGAGGCAGTCAGCTAATTGAACTCACTGCCAAAGAGTTTGATTTGTTAGAATTTATGCTGCAAAATCCCCTTCAAGTCATTACCCGCGACCTAATTTTAGAAAAAGTTTGGGGTTACGATTTTATGGGCGAGTCAAACATTCTTGAAGTGTATATTACTATTCGTGCATTACGGATTAAGTTAGAAGCAAGTAACTCAAAACGCCTGCTGCATACTGTTCATGGAGGGGGGTATGTGTTGCGAGAGCAAAACTGAGGAGGGGCGGGTTTACAAATACTTGAGATATGAAGTATGGATACTGATGAACCCGCTCCTAAAGGATGTGATATCCAATCCGCTTCTACTGCCTATTTTATGGTAAAAAATAAACCTACAAATCCGGCCGTTCCTGATAATCTTCCGCAGAACTCGGGTCTAATTCCCACCGACTTTCATCTCGATGTTCAAGCATATCTGTGGTGTGCAAAATAGCCCCATCGGGCATTTCTATGCCCGCAGCGGCTCCGAGTTCGTCAACAAGATCGAGGTCGGGAGTAGGCGCGGTTCCGCCCACCGATTGCTCGCCAGTGGCACTTTCTTGTTCCGCAGCCGGATCGCCATCCTCGCCGCCGATTTGGGAAGTGGAAGAGTATTCGGAACTGCTGTCCTGCAGGGTTGTTATGTCGTCTTCGCTCAATCCCGGTTGAGCGATGACGCCGGTACCGTAAGATTCGGTAATTTCTTGAGGCAATTCGCCCAAATTATCACCATCTCTTGTTGTTTTTGCGTTGCGTTCCTTTTGCTGTGCCACGAGACTTGCTCCTGTTTGTTTTTGAACTCAATTAAATTAAAAATGTCCGAATTTCGCTTGAGCTGAATTATTTTTAGTAATTGCCAATGGCTATCATTAAATGACATTGTAATTGCTATTTAAGCTTTTAGCTTCTATCCCAGGAAATATATTGATTCTGAGCAGCTATTTCATTGGGAATACAAAAAGCGATCGCCCTTTTCAAAAGGGCGATCGCTTTTTAATGGGGATGTTAATTCTATTCGGGAAAATCAGGAATTACCCATTTGGGGGGTTCCGTCCGTTTCCTTCTCACCGCTTCCTCTGCTATTTCTAGCATTTTATCCAGAGAAGTATTTTCAATAAAGTTGGACGTTGCTTCTGCGTATTCCCGCTTCGGGCACTTGTCGCCCAGAACGCAGCCATTGACGCAAGCTACAGCACAATCGACAGTGTTCTCCACCATAACTTTTTTCCTTTCACGGTTCCAACAACTAATAGGCAGCTACTCTGGGTGAATTTGTCAAGAGACTGCTCTATATCTTTATTTTACTTCACAAATTGTCATCAAAGGTCGATCGCCAGGGCAAAACTGTTATAAAATCAAAGCAACCTACCTAATCTGCCGATCGTGAACAATTTTCTGCGGCGCTTAAAACTTTTACCTTGGCGAGAAATGCTGCAAATTTCCGCCCTCGTCAACTCAATCGTGATTGGATTGGAGTTATTTTTAGCCTGGGGTTTCACGCAATCGCGGCCAATCCGCAACGTCGTGACGCTTCTTTACGGCCCATCCCTCGGGACATTGATACCTTTCGTTGCTGCACTGGGAATGGGAGCTTTAGCAGTGTACTTTTTAGAGTATTGGCAACAACAATTTTTGCTCAACCGAATTAGTTTGTGGGTTTTAGTTTTCTGCGTGCTCTTGGGTTTGGTGTTAAAGTCATTCCTACCCATCCCTCCTTTATTAGCAAGTTTATCGGAAGCTGCACTAATAGGAGTTACTGTGGGAGTTTTTTGGAAGGGCCGGCCTTATTGGCGATAGTCATGCCATTTTAGATTTTAAATTTTAGATTTTAGATTTTAGATTTTAGATTTTAGATTGGCTATGACTGATGAATATTCTGGTTTGGGGGTTGTCTATAGTTACATTTTTTTGTGAATCTAGTATAAGGTGCCAATAGCGGACACTAGCCAGAAAAATTGTGCGCTATTGGCACCTTACAGAATATAAATTGTGCAGAATTACCGATCAACTAAAAACACAATTCTCAATTCCCCAATTTCATCGCATTTCAGGAACTCTCACAGTCTCTGTAGGAGGCATCATGGCTTCTTTAGCATTCAACTTTTGATTCAACTCCCGAATCCGGCGCGACAGCAAACGAATAATATTCACCGCAATTCCCGGCGTTTCATCAATCGCATCGTATAGCTGCATTTGAGTCAGCATCAAACACTCGGATTGTTCGACAGTAGAAATAGAAGCCGATCGAGGTTCCGCATCAAACAGCGACATTTCCCCGAAACAAGCCCCCGCTTTCAACTGTGCCAAATCCCGATCGCCTATATGCACGCGCACCGTTCCCGATACCAAAATATAGAGAGACCGCCCTTCTTGTCCTTCCGTAAAAATCCTGTGCTTGGAAGGAAACGAAAGTTCATCCATTACCGATGCTAGACGCACGAGAAAATCATCCCGCAGTTCCTTAAAAATCGGAACCTCCCTCACAAACAATAGGCGTTCGACGCTTGTTAACATAATGAGATGCAGTGATTAATTTAAACTTAAAAAGGGGAAGGAGAAGGGGAATAAAAACGGTTGACGGTTAACGGTTAACGGTTGACTGACAATAACAACTGCCAACTGACAACTGACTAATGTTACCTTTTTCCCCCAGCACCCAACTCTGCCATCATCTCTTCAACTTGAGCGGATACCAAATTATCGGGGTCATTTTGCAGCCTGGGCAACAATTCGACCAAAGCCCGTGGCGAGGCTATTTTCAAATAGGCTAACACTGCTTCGCGGACAAAACCCGTCGGGTGCTGCAGACAGACAAGAGTTTGTTGAGCCGTAAGACTCCAGCGCGCTTCCCTCGCCAAGTGAAAGCAGCAGGCCAAAGCCCAATCCGAAAGGAAGTGGCGCAATTCTAGCAAGCGGCGCAGACGATCGCTAGGCGCTAGAGGTTTGTAAACCATCAATTCCGAGAGGTTGCTCAATTTTTCTCTTTCCGAGTGTTGATCTAACAAATTGATGAGCGATCGCTTCCTAGCTATATCCACAGTATTATCGAGAATTTCCAATCCCCTCGCAACCAAAGAAGGTTGGCCAGAAGCGATGTTGAAAGCAGCGGCTTGTACCGTGTCCAGCGGATAAAGAAACTTCATCAGCAAAAAACACCGCTCCCTAGCATCAGCTTCCAACCCCGCCAGAGCCCGCTGCAACAATTGAGCCGTATCGTTCCCAGGTGCTCCGGTGCTGTTGGCTTCCCGATCCGAGAAATTGCCGTAGCTTGTTACCCCAGACAAATCTACCAGACCTGCATAAATTTGACCGATAAACATTAACTCCTGTTCGATAAGAGTTTCCAAGCCGCTACGGCCGATGCGGTCTAGAACCCCCTCTATCCCCGCTTCCGAAGGCATTTTCAACAGGATGCGGAGGATATTGCGCCTCGTCGTTCCCCAAGCCGTCATCAAATTGCTGACCAAAATGTCGATCGCCTCATTTGTCCCAATTTGACCCAGAGCCGTCCAAGCTTGCAACCTGACCAAATCCGACTTGTGGATATCCTCAGCCAAATAAACGAGCAAAGGAATGGCATCGTTGTGAAGTTTGACTATAGCCTGCAAAGCCGCTTCCCTAGTCGATTTGTAACCAAGTCCGCGCAGCAGCGAAGGATAATATTCTTCCGAATGAGTAGACGAAATCACGTCTAACAGAGCGCAGCGCACTCGCAGAGATTCATCTTGCAACAGATTGGGGATATGCAGCCGCAGTCCTTGCAAATAATCAGCTTCTCCCAGAGCCCGCGTCCCCATAACACGTTCCCGCTCTTGTTTGTGCGTCAGCATTTGGCGAAGCGTGTTAGTAGCCTCTGCCTTTTGCAGGCGATCGCCCCTTCTCATAATTAAAGCAGCCGCCGTACCCCGCACCACCGGATCGACCGTCGGCTGCAAGTAAGGCCGCAAGCTCTCAATATTCGGTTCAGCTTCCGTCAGCCAGATGTAGCGCAAAGCCAAGGCCAGAACCTCCGGCGGCAAGGATTGCTGCGAGAGTGCGCGGACTGATTCTAAATAGGCGGGGTTCGGGTGTTGCAGCATCGTTTCCAAGCTCTGGCGCTGCAAACCAGGGGACAGCGAATCGAGGAGGGGAGCCAGAACTTCTCCGACATTTTTGGGGTCAATTTGCGTCAGGAGTTCTATGCAAGAGCGCTTTTCATCTTCGCCCCCCGGCTTTTGTAGAGTTTCCACCACTGCGCGCTTGAGAGCTTTGAGGTCAACGTCTGTGACGCCCAAGCGCCCCCGCTCCGCACTTTTGACCAACAAACCCACGTATTGAGAGCGGATCAACCATACGACAAACACCCACAACAGTGCCAATATGACGATCACGCCAATAAATATCAAGCTTTGCTGGTCGTGAAATACATTTTCGTCTTGCTGGGGGAGTATCTTGCCTGTCACCCACAGCATAATCAGGATGCCTACTCCTGTAGCTCCGCAGGACAAAGGTTCGCCCACACCGTTGACCAAAGTTTGAATTCCCGATCGAATATTGTCGGGAATCGGTTGAAATAAAACCGGGCTAACAGTTTCCAAAAGCGTGTAGTGCAGCAGTTCGTCTAAAAATCTCAGCAATATTAGCCCGATGAACACAGATACTAGCTGGCCGAGAGAGGCTCCTATGGTCAGCACTCCGAGTATAGCGATGCCCGCCGGCAAAATCATCGCCGTCACGAATACACCGATTCTTTCCACCAACCGGCTCGAAGCGAACCATTGAGTCGCCACTTGAAACAGGCCTTGTATGCCTTCATAAATGCCCAAGAAGCTAGCGATCCAGCTAGCTCCGTCCCCCGGGTTTTGGTATTCTAGCTGGCTGTAGAATTGGAAATCTACCAGCACGTAGACGACTTCTGCGAGGATGAAAAAACTGACTAGAGGTACGGCGTATTTTTGAAGTGGGCCTGTAACTTTGCGGGCGGTAAATTCTTCTTGGTCGTCGTCTTCATCATCATCATCCGTCCAGTGAGCCGTTTCCGGGAATGCTTGGCTGTATTTTTCCGTGAGGTAGTACAGCAACACCGAGCCGATCGCCACCATCAACCCCGATATGAGGGTAACGTTTTTGAGTCCGACTACGTACAGCAAAACAGGCAGAGAAAATCCGCTGACTACTCCAGCTACTAGATAGCCACTACTGACTAGCGGATAGGTGCGCTTGATTTCTCTAATATTAAACAGTTGGTTGGAAGTGATAGAAGTATTAAGGTCGTTGAGGACATAGCAAGCTTCTACCCACAGCCACATCAAAAAAATAGTAATAAAAGCGATGCTGACGCCAGCTATCTTAGTATTTTCGTAGCCGATGCCGAATCGAAATAAAAATAGCGGTATCGACATCATTGCCAGAACAACCACTACGGTGCGCCTTAGCGGCAGGATTTTTTGCAGCCACGAGTAGACAAATCCCAAGCCAGAACCGATAAACGCGCTGGCTATATAAATCCAGGGCATTTTGTCTGCACCAAATTCATCTAGAAAAAGACCTACTGTGCTGAGTTCCAGCCAGATCAGCCCGACGGAGGTTAGAGTGTAGACGAGGAACATCAGTACGGTTCGCTCTACTTCTTCCGATCGCAGGTTGAGCGATCGTAGCACTCCTTGTCTTACTCCCGCCGAACCGCTGATTTGAAAATTTTCCATGCAGCCTTGATTTCCCTGTGTGGTAGCTTATTCCTGACTAACTTCGGAAGTCATCAGCTATCAGTCACCAGTTTATGACTGATGACTGCTCACTAATGACTATCTATTTATACTTTCTTTGGCGACAGCAGCATCATCATACTGCGTCCTTCTTTTTTGGGGGCTTGCTGCACTTCTGCGATTTCCTGCAAATCTGTGGCCATGCGCTTAAGCAAGTCCTCTGCTAGGTTGCTGTGTTGGATTTCCCGACCTCTGAACATGATCGTGGCTTTTACTTTGTCCCCAGATTTGATAAAGCGGTCTGCTAGTTTGAGGCGCACTTGGTAGTCGTGTTCTTCAATTTTGTAGCGCATCTTCACTTCTTTAACATCGGCAGTGTGCTGCTTCCGCTTTGCTTCTCGCGCTTTCTTTTCCTGCTCGAATTTGTACTTCCCATAGTCCATTACCCGGCATACGGGCGGGTCAGCTTTGTCGCTGACAAGTACAAGATCCAGTTCTTTTTCTTCTGCGAGGCGCAGCGCTTCTGCAGGTGTCAATATCCCTAGTTGCGCGCCGTCGGTATCGATTACCCGGATTTTGGGGTATCGAATATTTTCGTTGATCTGGGGTAGGTTGCGATTTTGTCTTCTTTCAATCACAGGCATGAATGGTTTTACAAGCAGTAGTTTAATAGCGAAGCTTCTTGATAGTTACAGGTTTGAGCGGTCAATTTTTCACGATTGACGATCCAACTGTTTTATAAGGTGTTACCCTTACCGGACGTACTACCGCGCCCTGTGCCCCCTCCGCTAACGCCTTGGGGAATATTTGGACTGATCGTAAATGAATTCTTACAATACTTGCTATTCTACTCACTCTGGCTGAGTTTCTGCCTAGTTTTATTTTAACTTCACACACGATCGCCCGCTCCCAGGCCCGATCGATGACAAAACCGTCAAAAATTTAGGGTAAAAGTTGAAGGATGAGGTACAGCCGCTTTTGCTAGCCCATCTCGCCCGGTCTGGCAACTCCCCCAAGTCGCCTGATTTGCCTTGTAGAATAGGTATAACCAAGTGTAAATTTATGTTGCGAGCTGAGGCAAAATTGACAAATTCTCTGCTGTGGCACCAACGGGTGGGAACTCAACGAGACTGGATGTGGCGGGGCTGGCAAACTCGCTACACTTATTTGCGGCCCGATAGGGTACGAAATCAAGGCGCGCTGGAATTTCAAGATTCTGGGGCCAAACCAATGGCCCCGCGCGCATCGGGAACGCCGATTATTTTACTGCACGGGTTTGGAGCTTCGATCGGACACTGGCGACAAAATCTCGCCCAACTCGCCGAAAACCAAACGGTTTACGCCTTGGATTTGTTAGGGTTTGGCGCTTCCCAAAAAGCTCCGATCGACTACTCTGTATCTTTGTGGGTCGATCAAGTTTATGATTTTTGGCTAACTTTTATCAGAGAGCCAGTAATATTGGCAGGGAACTCGATCGGCTCACTAATTTGTCTGGCCGTCGCCGCCGCTCACCCGGACATGGTGGCCGGCACGGTAATGATTAGCCTCCCAGACCCCTCTGTGCGAGCCGAGGCGGTACCTGGATGGCTGCTTCCGGCGATCGAAACGGTTGAAAGTTTGTTTGTTTCTCCGATCGTACTCAGGCCTTTGTTTTATTTAGCCCGCAAGCCTTCCTTTGTCCGTCGCTGGATTGGCTTTGCCTACTCCAACCCCGAAGCTGTTACCGACGAATTAGTGGAAATTCTAGCAGGGCCAGCGGGCGATCGGGGAGCAGCCCGCGCCTTCTGCGCTTTATTTAAAGCTGTAGGCAGTTCACAATTTTGCCCCAGTGTCAAGACTGTGCTGCGAAATTTAAGAATCCCGATGCTGTTAATTTGGGGCAAACAAGACCGGATGATTCCCCCTCGGTTCGCCCGACCCCACCAATTTGTCGAATGCAACCCCAATTATTTAGAGCTAGTTGAATTAGACAATGCGGGCCACTGTCCCCAGGATGAATGCCCGGAACAAGTAAATCAAGCAATTTTGAACTGGATGAGCCGGAATTTTGCACCTATGGGCGAGAGCGAATTGCAGCACTGTTGATTAGACGTCAACTACCGCACACCAACCCGAAGGGTCTGGTGTGGGCTTGAAAAAGCCTGTTGACCAGACGGCTAGTTCTTGACTAGCAGGCGTTAAGACCAAGCGTTAAACTTCGTACCTTGAAATGCGTGCCAGTTTCAAGCTCTACAACCGAGCAATTAAACAGGTGATTAAGGGAAAGCCAGTGTTGCTCAGATAGTACCGAGTCTTAACATCGTCGAGGCAAACTTAACCAAGAAATTGAGTGATGCAGTAATGCGTACATTTGTCCTAGATAAAAACTTGAAACCTCTTGACCCATGCCACCGGGCACGGGCAAGAGAACTATTGAAAAAAGGGAGGGCTAAGGTTTTTAAACGCTATCCGTTTACCATTGTTTTACAGGATAGGATTCTCGAAGATTCGGTAACTCACTGTCACCGAATCAAAATTGACCCAGGTAGTAAAACTACGGGTATTGCCGTGGTTCAAGAGCAAACTGGTCGCGTCACGAACGCATTAGAAATTGCTCACCGAGGGCAACAAATTAAAGAGGCTCTCGAATCTCGCAGCTCGCTCAGAAGAGGGCGTCGCAACAGAAAGACCCGTTACCGCCAACCCCGTTTTTTAAACAGAACCCGTAAAACAGGATGGTTGCCACCATCTCTTGATAGCCGTGTTGCCAATATTGAAACCTGGGTTAGGCGAATCAGAAAGGTCTGTCCCGTTACCGCCATTTCTCAAGAATTGGTGCGTTTCGATTTAAAACAGTTCCAGAATCCTGAAATTTCTGGAATCGAATATCAAAGGGGCGAATTATTCGGTTTTGAAATTAAGGAATATTTACTGCAAAAATGGAATAGGAAGTGCGCTTATTGCGGTGCGACAAATGTTCCTTTCGAGGTTGAGCATATTCTCGCCAAGTCTAAGGGAGGAAGTAATCGGGTCAGCAATCTGTGTCTTAGTTGCCATTCCTGCAACCAAGCCAAGGGAAGTAAACCCGTTGAAGAATTTCTCAAGAAAAAACCTGAAATCCTTCAGCGGATACTAGCCCAAGCCAAGACACCTCTACTGGATGCAGCAGCCGTCAATGCTACTCGTTGGGAGCTATACAGAAGACTACAGTTAACCGGACTGCCCGTGGAATTGGGTTCAGGGGGACGAACAAAATTCAACCGCCAAACCAGGGGAATAGAAAAACAGCATTGGACTGATGCAGCTTGTGTCGGGGAATCAACTCCCGAAAGACTACTGCTAAATAGCGTGAAACCTTTGCTAATTAAGGCTAAGGGACACGGAAGAAGACAGCGCTGCGGAACCGACAGATTTGGGTTCCCCATTCGTCATGCACCGGCCCAAAAGTTCTTCATGGGTTTTCAAACTGGGGACTTGGTGAAAGCTAACGTCCTCACTGGAAAATATGCAGGAAGCTACACAGGCAGAATTGCAATTCGGTTTAGACCAAGTTTTAAGCTAACCGCAAGAGACAAATGTTTTGACGTGCATCCAAAACATCTGACAACTATTCATAAGGCTGATGGCTATGAATATTAGTCCTAAAAACAAGGATGCCCTGTCGGGCAACTTATTTATTGGCGACAATTTCCCAGACGCTAATCCGTTGGCGGTACTCGCGGAGCTCGATATATCCGCCTCGGTTATAGCGTCCGCCCCCTTGTCGCATTTTAGGTGGACGACTCATGGAGCAAAGTAAGTCTCCGTCTTTCTGTGATGTCATGTATCTACTGTTATTGATGGTTGCTTCTTTGAGAAGCTCAGAGATTGACACAATCACCAAGATAGTGTATCTTCTCTAACTGGTAGTACAGATCCAAGTTATGCAGTTAGTCGAAAGGCAAGTCATTAAACCAAATCACAGGTTTTACCCAGAAGCTGATCGATTGTCTTTGCTGTCCAACAAACTTTACAACTGCGATAACTACTATATCTACGGTCAAAACTTTTTCTCAGGTCAACCAACCAATGCTCTGGCTGTCGATCGAACACTCAAAAAGAGTCTAAAGTACAAAGCATTGCCGGCCCAAGTAACACACAAAACTCTCCCGTTACTGCTGAAAACATGGACTAGCTATCATAGTGTTAAATTGGCGGGCGCGATCACGATCGCCCCACTAAGTTTCAAGCAGCACCGAAAACCACTGATTTAAAAAATCAGAAAAGAAAGAGCAGGGGCGATATGTAGTTGTATTTAACTGTCAATGTGTTAGCAAAAAAGCTTTTGCCAAAGAATATGTCAGTTTGTCTGGGACTAACATTTGGCGGTATTGAAAAGTTACCTAAATCTTGAAAATCCGGATTGTTCGCGAGGTAAGTTGTTAAGTTATTGAGGTAGTTTAGGAAAAGTTAGAACAAAACGCAAGTGTAAAGCGGATTATAACCCTTGCAACGAGCTTCGCCAACATTAAAGAGCTATGAAACCCCTCCCTGGAAGAACGGTAAAATTCTACCTTCTAACTTGTACCTTCTAACTTGTACCTTCTAGCTTCAAGAAACACCTTGTTTCTTGCTCCTAAAAATAAATACCTTCCCTTGTGCCAACAATCTTTCAGTCTGCTTATAACCGATCGCCCCCAAGTATACGGGAAAGTTCAAAAATGCCGGTATCTGGCATTTTGGAGCCTGTTAACGCATAAAAAGTCAATTTAGCCAACAACTGACGGCCCCCGTGCCCCCGGTCTGCTGGCGGCTAACTGCTGAAAGCCTCTGAGGGCAAGCAGCGCCCTTCCAGCTTTTGGCAGTAACGCAAACGAGGAAAAAACTGTCGTGAAATTCCACTGGCTACTACCGAGTTTCTTAAGTGTATTTTTGCTCGCCGGAGCCGCCGAAGCAGCTAGACTGCAATCTTGGCGGTTTGATGCTTCAGAGAACCGGCTTTACATTACAACAGACGGGGGAGTACAACCCAAGGCTCAACTGATCTTCAACCCGATGCGGTTGGTAATCGACTTGCCGGGGACGAGTCTGGGTCGTCCCTCGGTCAGCAGACCGCTCTCAGGAGCGATCGAATCGGTGCGGGTAGGGCAGTTTGACAACAATACGACCAGAATTGTGGTCGAGATCAGAGACGGGTTTACTATAGACCCTCAGCAAGTAAAATTCCGGGGTATTTCTCCGAGCGAGTGGACAGTGGATTTGCCAACGCCGGTGCGGGCAGAAACTCAAAATCCAATTTCAGAGCCGGGGGGAGAAAGGTTATCGGTTGAATCTTCAGCGCCCCAAGCCCAGTCGGGTGAGGCGACTGTAGTTCAGAACGTTCAGGCGACGGCGGACGGTTTTTTAGTCCGCACAGCGGGCGGTCGCCCCCAAATTAATTTTCAACAAAGTCGGGCTGGGGACATCGCCACCCTCGATATTGAAGGAGCGAGTTTAGCTCCGGCCCTAAGCAACCAACAGCCTCAAACGAACGGTCAGCACGGGGTTGACAAGATTGAAGTCCGGCAACTGCCAACAGACCCGCCCGTTACCCGCGTGACTTTGCGGATGAAGAGTCCTAATACTCAGTGGCGGGCGTCAGTGAGCAATTTGGGCGGGGTTGTGCTATTGCCTGGAAGTGTAGTACGACAGCCCTCGGTTCCCCGCCGCCTGACTGTAGACCCTCCGGCTAGACAAGCTCAAGGAAATTTAGCGAGAGTTCAGTCAATTGATTTAGCCAGTAACGGCACGCAACTGGTGGTGAGAACTGACCGCCAAGTCTCCTATAGCAGCGGGTGGGATCAGGGGTCGAGAGCTTACTGGATTAGGATCGCCTCTAGTGTGCTGACGGGCGAAATTCCTCAGCTCGATGCCAACAGTCCTGTATCGTTTAGTGCCAGCCAAGAAGATGCGGAGACTGTGGTGATTTGGGTGCAGCCGCGATCGGGGGTAGAGGTAGGCAGGGTGACAAGACCAAACCCGCAGTTGCTGTCTTTGCAGTTGCGATCGTCGAATGCTAGCGCGCAGCCTTTGACTCGCACTCCCAATTTGCAGCCTTTGCCGAGAAGGACTTTCGGAACCGATGAGTTGCCCCAAGCTTCTAACCGCCGCGCCGTAATAGTAATCGATCCCGGTCACGGTGGCCGCGATCCGGGGGCAGTCGGGATTCAGGGCATTCTGGAAAAGGAGATTGTTTTGGATATCTCGCTTCAGGTGGCGAGGCTGCTGGAACAGCAAGGGGTGCAGGCGGTGATGACTCGGACTGACGACAGGGAAATCGACCTGGATCCCAGAGTTTCTTTGGCGGAACGGGTGAATGCTACTTTGTTTGTCAGCATTCACGCTAATGCGATTAATATGAGTCGGCCGGATATCAATGGGATTGAGACTTATTATTTCAATAACGGCCAAGATTTGGCCAGGGTGATTCACGCCAGTATTTTGGAGGGGACGGGGGCGAATGACCGCCGAGTGCGACAGGCGCGATTTTATGTTTTGAGGAAGACTTCTATGCCTTCTGTTTTGCTGGAGGTGGGTTTTGTGACGGGTGCTGAGGATGCTGCTAGGCTTTCTGACCCAGCTTACCGCAGTCAAATGGCGGCTTCGATCGCTCGCGGCATTTTGCTTTATCTTCAACAAAGATAATGGGCAGTGGGCAGTGGGCAGTTGACTCTTGACTGTTGACTGTTGATTAATGTTATTGGTTATCTGTTATTAGCCACAGCAAACGATTAACAAATGACAACTGACAACTGCCAACTGCCAACTGCCAACTGCCAACAGATAACTAACTATTAACAAATGACAACAGACTCTGGACAACAAAGAATCGGTATTTTTGACAGCGGCGTGGGCGGTTTGACTGTTTTGACCCAGTTGTACCAACAATTGCCCAACGAATCGATACTTTATTTTGGAGATACGGCGAGGCTGCCTTACGGCACTCGCACCCCGTCAGAAATTGTGGAGTTTGTCCGCGAAATTATGGCCTGGTTGGTGGAACAGGATGTGAAAATGGTCATTATGGCCTGCAACACCAGTTCTGCTTTGGCGATGGAGATGGTGCAGGCTGAGTTTGATATCCCGGTGCTGGGAGTAATTCTGCCGGGGGCGCAGGCTGCGGTGCAGCAAGGCAAGCGGATCGGGGTCATCGCAACTCCTGCTACGGCTGCTAGCAATGCTTATCGAAATGCGATTTTGGAGATGGACGATTCTTGCCTGGTGTGGCAGGTTAGCTGTCCGGCTTTTGTGCCACTGGTGGAGCAAAACCGGATTCACGATCCTTATACTTGTGAGGTGGCTAGGGAATATTTGGCTCCTTTGATTCAGCAGCGCATCGATACGCTGATTTACGGCTGCACTCATTATCCGCTGTTGGCTCCTGTGGTTCGATCGCTTTTGCCTGCTGGGGTGACATTGATCGATCCTGCGGTACGGGTGGTGGCGGCTGCAGCCAGAGAATTGGAGCTTTTGGGGCTGCGAAATCCTGGTACGGCGCTACCGACTCGTTTTTGCGTGAGCGGCCCCCCGCAGCAGTTTGCTCAGTTGTCGGTGCAGTGGCTCGGTTGTACTCCTGCTGTTGAGAAAATATCCCTGCCGACAGTTGTACGTAGCGAAGCGGGGCGTAAGGCATCGCCCGTCCCACTGGAATCTGCCGAATAATCCGGAAAATTTATAGATGAATCTAACCCCCCAAAACTCAGGTAAAGCTGGCTCTGGGGGGTTTAATTATTGCGATGTAACCTAGCAATTACACATCAATAGGTAATATTATTGAACAAAAGCTTTGATGAACAATGCAAATAATGTCCTATACGTGCTGGAGCTCTTCAGCCTTGAACCATGTCACCCTATGTATCACAAGCAGTTTTACTTGTAGACGGCTATAACATAATTGGACTTTGGCCTCGACTCCGAGAGAAGCGCGATCGCGACGAACTCGAAACAGCTCGCCGCGAGTTGATTGAGGTTTTAGTTAACTACAGCGCCGTTCAAGATTTTGAGGCCAGGCTGGTGTTTGACGCCCACTATCGAGATACTCCCGGCGTTAAAGAAATTATTACTAAAAATTTATCAGTGCACTACACTGACTTCGGTCAGACAGCAGATACTTATATTGAAAAATCTTGTGCTAGTTTGCGCTACGAGTTGCGATCGGTCAAAGGCAAAGGCCGCATGATTGTCGCCACCTCAGACCGAGCGCAGCAATTGACCGTAGTCGGCTACGGTGCCGAATGGATGTCCGCCGAACAACTAGCGGCTGACGTAGAATCCACCGCCCGCCGCAGCGAGCGCCGGCACAAATCCCGCAAACAAAATTCCAGTCGCTTTCTCGCCAGTTCCCTCGATCCAGAATCCCAGCAGCGCCTCGCCAAGTTGAGAATGGGGCTGCATTAGCTGCTGAAACCCGCTCCCTGTCTGACAAAAAAAAAGTTTCTCAAAGGCCTTGCCAAATCGAGGAAGTTCAGCTATTGTTAGTAAATGTGGGTAACAAAAACCCCCAATCCTCGGTAGCTCAGTGGCAGAGCGGTCGGCTGTAATGAATGCAAGCCTTTGGCATCAACCAAAAGCCCTAGTGACATAGCAGCTCTATCCGGTAACGGATACTGAAAAATCGGGTGAATTCAAGGAAACCGCAGCACTTCGGGTGGCGGCAATCTTGAGCCAAGTCTGGCGAAAGGCAGCGGTTGCGATCGCAAGTAGCTGGAAAGGTGCAGAGACTAGAGATGAGGAGCCTAACCAATAAATCTCATAGCGCCCGACATCCGACGACAAATCACAAACATGATTTGTAGGGATGATGAAATAGTCCGCGCCCTTCGGAAACGTTGGGATAAGTGTAACCGATTGGTCGTAGGTTCAAATCCTACCCGGGGAGTTAGTAAAAGTCTGAAGTTGGAATTTTCCAGCTTCAGACTTTTTGTTTTTTAAGATTTGAGATGGTTTGGGGTCAAGCTTTCTGGTAGCGCCTTAATTCACATCCCTGTGAGTGTGAATTAACTCACCTTCCATAGGTATGGAAATATTCAACTTAGACAACTCCGGGTTTAATATCGCCTTGACAATACCAGAACTCACCATCACCTCCAAACAACCAAGGGCTTGATGAAGAGCTACTCGTGCGTGTTGCACAGAAAAACGTTCCTTAAACACCAGTACCAACTGCCGATAAATTTGTTCAATGTACTGAGTGCGGCCCAAAATGTCAATCAGCAAACCATATAAACCTGTAACAGGCAATCGCTGACCGTTCTTCACATAACACTTGATCTTGCTAATTTGACCAGCATCATAAACAGCTACAAACTCGACTTCCGCATCCAATAAATCTAACTGAAACACATTGTATGCCGAAAGTAGCCACGGAACCTCCTGCTGCGAGAAGCGTTGCATCACCTGTTTCATAGAACCCAAATCAAATCCAGCAATCACAGCTTGACCCAAAATATCATTCGTGAATCCGCCTTGAGCCAACCACTGAAAAGCTTTTTCCGGGCTTAAATTCAACCCAGAATCCCGCGCGATTTCCCTAGAATGCTCTTGTAAATCAGTGAACTGACCATTAGCAGCGTACCAGTAATCCGCGAACCGAATGTGCTTTTTAACTCGGCTGCGCTGATTGTGGTCATATTGAGATTTAAGCCAGTTGCCGTCGTGCTTCTGCTGCTCTAGTTCCAAAATTGTGTAAGCCACTTCACGGGCACCAGTGTGAGCTAAAGTCATGCCAGCAGCTAAAATTGGATCAGCAAAACCTGCCGCTTCTCCCACCAAAAACCAGTTTTCTCCTACAGTTCTATCAGCCAAAAATGACCAATCTTTTGTAGTTTCAATCTTTCCGGTACTGGTAGCATTAGCGATTAACTTGCTGATGCGGGGTTCGCTGTTGACGGCTTGAGAGTATATATCCTCTGGCCGCTGTTTCATCTGCTTGTAATGTTCCACAGGGCAAATAAAGCCGATACTGGTGCGAGTAGGGCCCAAGGGAATAAACCAAATCCACCCGTGACTCAAACTCATTACCTGTACGCGGGTGCCACCAACGCCAATTTCATCGGCCCATTCAGCGTTTGTCCAGTAGTCCCAGATAGCGATATTTTGCAACCGCGTCGGGCAGTGTGTTTCGATTCCTAAAACTCGTCGCAACACGCCAATGTGACCGGAGGCGTCGATGTAGTAGCGGGCAGTTATTTGTTCTTGCCGCAAGTGCAAAGCGGTAATTCTATCGCCCTCTGTATCTACTTTAACAACGGGCGTTTCTTCTCTTACTAAACATCCCATTTCTTCCGCGTGACGCAGCAAAATTTCGTCATATTTTGCTCGATCGACTTGGAAAGCAGTTTGCCGTCTCTGTCCCTCAAATTTAGCAGGACGCTGCTCATCTTTAAACTGTTCAGGCTTGATAAAATTAAAATCCCAAGGATTTGGATCGCTTCCCCAGCGATAGGTAGCACCGATTTTAATTGGGAAGTCGGCTGCTTCTACTTTGTCCCAACATCCCATTTCTTGAAGCACATCACTAATTTGAGGCAATTGACTTTCCCCAACATGATCGCGAGGGAATTTTTCTTTCTCTAGGATTAGCACGCTCAGATTGGGATTGTATTTCTTGATCAGAGTGCCAGCAGTGCTCCCAGCGGGGCCGCCGCCCACAATTACAACGTCGTAATGGCTCATATCACAGAGAAATAGTAGATGCGAATTTTGGGCATTTACGAGAAAAATGTCTAACTATTCAGCCTCCAAATGAGCTAGGCTGAATAGTTATTTTCAACAGGTTTTATCTGAGATGTTGCACCATTCCCAAGAACTTGTAGGGGCGGGTTCACCAACCGCTTTAAATGGTACAAACAGGTTAAGTAAACCCGCCCCCACCCACGAAAAAGCCCCAATTAACATTGGTGCAACCTTTCAGTTTGCAACAGATTTTATCCGACTGCTACTTTCTCATCTTCAGCTATGGGAGAAGTCTGAGAAATATCCAGATTCTCAGTCCAGGTATGAGCAATATCCAAATTCTCAGTCCAGGTATGAGCGATATCCAAATTCTCAGTCCAGGTATGAGCGATATCCAAATTCTCAGTCCAAGTGTGGATCAAATTCGGTTCTAGTTCATTCATGAGCGGAGAAGAATTGCTGTTAAGTTGTGACATGATGGGTCTCCTTGTAAGTAGTAGATTTTGTCTAATTCTAAGATTGATCTGGTTCTAAAAATAGCCAACTTTACATCTCGTAAGCTACGCAACTTTTAAAGGTTCCAAAATCTCGCGGGGCTGGGTAAAAGGTTGGTCAAAGCTATGGGTTTTTGCATAAACCAGAAGTTCAGCAATCTGTTTCGTGAAAATTTCAAACAAATTCTCAACTATCTCAAAAATCTCTTGACGGCTCTCAATAGTCAGTGGTATATTTTTGATCGATTGCTCCACATCCGGCGTCCCTGTAGTATGACCTGTTTCCACATCCAAATGAAAACAGCCAAAATAGATAAGCTCCTTTTTAGTAATTGATCGGAGTTCTTCGGCAATTGATGCTGTCGCTGACAAGAACACGTTACCCGATGCTTCTACCACTTCCAAAATTGCTAGCTTGGTGATGGGACTGGCTCCAAAAGCGTATCGAAAAATTTGATATGTTACCAACCGTGAAGCTTTTAGTTGTTCACTCCAGACAAAATTCAAAGCATCGCTGAACTTCAAGGATTTGTTATTAATACCCAGTGTTTCCATGTCTGCTAAAAACCACAACCAGTGATGATCGTCTTCGTAAGTATGATTGTTGATCATTGCCTGAAGAGGATCGTTGGTTGGTTCTTCTCGGAAAATAGACTGGTTCAATTCACCAAAACTCATTGCAAAGTGAGCAATGCAGGGAGCGAAAGCTAGGCGTTGTCTTGGGTCTATACTTTTGTCTCGCATAAACTCAAATAGCTCTGCTTTAGCAAATTCTTGCTTCTTCTTTTCAATCAATTCTAGGACTTCTTCCATTGTGATGCACCTGATTAATGAATCTATAGGCTAGTAACTTAATCACGACGTAAATGTGATTTAAATCAATAATTGTTGTGTTTGATATCACGTTTAATTGTGTTCTCGATCGCCTAAACCTGCGTTTTCCTGCCCCGGGCGTCCCCTTCGTTGTTGTTTACCGGACTCAAACATTGAGCAAAACTTTGAGTATATAAAAATTTGTCTGTCATGTGTGCGATCGACATCACAGAATTTGTTACAATAGTGTGAAGCTCGACTGCGTGAAGTGTCAAACCGCACATTTCAGCGGGAGATCCAAGGAGATGTGCTGTTCTGGGCCAGTTCACACCCCCTTAAACTTTTATGCATCTACTTACCTCAAAAAACACCGAGTAATTGCTTAAGTTTTTAGGTATATAAAAAAACATAATTTATTAAAAATACTTAAGTACCGCCGCCCCGCCGCCCGATCGACATCAAGCACGATGTTAACCCAACAATTAGTCACAGAATAAAAGCATGAATGCACTTCCCGGTTACAAAATCACAGAAGTTGTTCAAATTGGTGTCAAGTCAATCATTTATCGCGCTGTCAGAGAGTGCGATCGAGCGTCAGTCATTATTAAAACACTCAATACCGAGTACCCCACAATAGAAGAAATTACCCGTTTGAGACATGAATACAAAATTAGCTCGAATCTCAAACTCGAAGGGATTGTCAAACCCCATAGCTTAGAAAAATATAACAACAGTTTCGCTCTGATCTTAGAAGATTGTGGCGGTCAATCTCTCAAGCACCATCAAGCTGGTAAAAGCATTAAACTTCATAAATTTTTGCCACTAGCTATTCAAGTGGCTCAAACTCTCGGAGAAGTGCATTACAACCAGATTATTCATAAAGATATAAAACCCTCAAATATTATCATAACACCAGATTTTGAACAAGTAAAAATCACCGACTTTAGCATGGCGACGCGCCTATCGAGAGAAGTCCACCAAAATAGCAATACTATGGTGCTAGAAGGCACTCTAGCCTATATATCCCCAGAGCAAACTGGTCGGATGAACCGAGACCTCGACTACCGGACTGACTTGTACTCTCTAGGCATCACCTTTTATGAAATGCTGACAGGAGAGTTGCCCTTTAATTCAACCGACCCGCTAGAATTAATTCACAGCCACATTGCGGTGACGCCAGTTCCTCCCCATCGACTAAACAATCAAGTCCCGCAGATAATTTCATCCATTGTCATGAAACTATTAGCGAAAAATGCCGAAGACCGATATCAAAGTGCCTTTGGAGTAAAAGCAGACCTGGAAAATTGTCTAACTCAGCTACAAACTACTGGCAAAATTGAAAATTTTATTCCTGGGACACTTGACAAATCAGGTCAATTTTTGATTCCCCAAAAACTCTACGGTCGCACACAAGAAGTCGCTGATTTGATGACATCTTTCGAGCGAGTCAGTTGGGGACAAACTGAGATGGTGTTGGTAAGCGGTTACTCAGGCATCGGTAAAACCTCAGTGGTTAGTGAAATCCACAAACCAATTGTCAGGCAGCGGAGTTATTTTATTGCTGGTAAATTTGACCAATTTAAGCGGGATATTCCTTATGCTTCCCTGACTCAAGCCTTTGAGTCATTGATGCAGCAGTTATTAACAAAAAGCTCAGAGGAGTTGGCAATTTGGAAAGAAAAGCTCTTGTCGCGGCTAGGTCAAAACGGTCACATTATTATTGATGTTGTCCCTTCTGTCGAACTAATAATTGGTTCGCAGCCTGCTGTTCCACAATTGGGGCCTACAGAATCTCAAAATCGCTTTAATCGATTGTTCAAAGAATTCTTGAAGGTGTTTGCCCAAGCAGAACACCCCTTAGTTCTATTTCTGGATGATTTGCAGTGGGCAGATTTAGCTTCCTTAAAATTGATTCAGGAACTGGTAACAGACTTGGAGAGCCGATATTTTTTACTGATAGGAGCCTATCGAGATAACGAAGTCAATTCGACTCATCCTTTAGTTCAAACTGTCGAAAAAATTCAACAGACTGGTGCTCAGGTGCATCACATTATGCTCCCATGTTTAGAGTTGAGCAGCGTCACTGAGCTAGTATGCGATACTTTGGGTAATCAAACTGAAAAGTTAAAGTCTTTGAGCGAGTTAATTTTTAATAAAACTGGCGGAAATCCTTTTTTTATAACTCAACTTCTTTCAACTATTCACTCAGAACAACTGTTAGTTTTTGATTTCACTGTTGGTGCATGGCAGTGGGACATCACGGAAATTGAAGCCGCTGGCATTGCAGATTACAGTGTCGTTGAATTAGTTGCTCGGAATCTGCAACAACTGCCGGAGGAGACGCAGCAAGTATTAAAATTAGCGGCTTGTATGGGCAACCGTTTTAATTTAGAGAATTTGGCAATTGTTAGAGAAAAATCCGGTCCTGAAACGGCGGCTGATTTATGGGATGCACTTCAAGCTGGTTTAATTCTACCAATGAGCGATGCTTACAAAATTCCGATGCTTGATGAAGAAATCGTGAAAACACACGGGAGGGGTGGGAGGCCCATCCCACAAAACAATCAAAATCATCCCGCAATTATGCAACGCTCAATTGATTACAGGTTTTTGCACGATCGCGTACAGCAAGCCGCCTATTCTCTCATTCCCGACTCCCAGAAAAAACAAACCCACTTAAAAATCGGCTTCCTGCTACTGGATTCAACTCCCGCGTCAGAAATCGCAGAAAATATCTTTGATATTGTCAACCAACTCAATATCGGAGTGGAATTCATCACCACTCAGTCAAAGCGAGATGAATTAGCTAACTTTAATCTCATAGCTGGCAAGAAAGCTAAGAGTTCTGCCGCCTATGAAGCGGCACTCAAGTATTTTAATGCAGGTCTAGGACTTTTAGCTGAAGAAGCTTGGCAGAGTCACTACGATTTAATCATGGAACTCCATATCGAAGCGCTGGAATTGTCCTACATAAATACCGACTTTGAGCGAGCGTTTCAGCTATCAGATGTGATTATATTCCGCGCCCAAAAGTTGCTAGAAAAAATTAAGGTTTATGAGCTAAAAATAGTTTTTTATTTTAATCAAAATCAAGCTCAACATTCGATAGATATAGCTCTCGAAGCTTTGAAAATGCTGGGAATTTATATCCCTAAAACCCCCAAAAAACTGAATATTCTCATGGAGCTATTTCTGACAAAACTAGCTTTAAAAAACAAGCAGATTGATGATTTATTGAATCTGCCGCCAATGACTGACCCTAATAAAATTGCGGCTATAAGGATTTTAACGAATATGACTCCTGCTGCTTTTATAGTAGCACCTGATCTGTACCCACTGATCATCTTTAAAATGGTTATTCTTTCTCTGAAGTACGGGAATACGCCGCTGTCTAGTTTCGGGTATGTAGGGTATGGTTTGATTCTCTGTGGAGTGTTAGGTGATATGGATTCGGGATACCGATACGGTCAACTAGCTCAGGCAGTGTTAGAGCGATTTCATACCAACTTGCACAACTCTCTAATCTCACTAAGCTTTAATGGTTTTATCCGTCACTGGTCTGAACACGTCAGGGAAAGTCTTAGCGGTTTACTGGAGGGTATTCAGAGTGGACTGGAAACCGGAGATGTCAACAATGCTTGTTATTGTGCTAGTTTTTACAGCAATTATATATTTTTGAGTGGGGAACCTCTGGATTCTGTAGAGACTAAGCAGAGTCACTATATTCAAATGTTGGTGAATTATAAGAATGAATTTATGATTTATCAAGCCAGAGTTGGGGCGCAAGTTGTCTTAAATTTGCAAGGTAAAACAGACAATCCTTGCCTATTGACGGGCGAAAAGTTTAATGAAGAAACTATGCTACCAGGATTAAGAGATGGTCAAAACAATCTGGTAATATTTGTAGTATATATGTCTAAATTATGGCTAAATTATCTATTTAAGAATTATGCAATATCTGCTGAAAATGCCATTATGGCATCAAATTATTCTGAGGCTGTGATGGGCATGATGTATGTTCCCCTCCACAATTTTTACTATTCCCTAGCACTCTTAGCTTTGTATCCCACAGCTTCAAAATTTGAACAGAAAAAATACTTAAAAAAAGTTGCTTCGCTTCAGAAAAAAATGAAGCATTGGGCTGTGAACTCTCCGAGAAATTATCAGCATAAATATGACTTGGTAGAGGCAGAGAAAGCGCGAGTATTGGGACAATATGAAAAAGCTGCTCTGTATTACGATCGAGCAGTGAAAGGAGCTTCGGAGAATGAATACATCCACGAAGAAGCGCTAGCCAACGAACGCGCGGCAGAATTTTATCTGGCTCGCGGTCGAAACAAAGTGGCTCAGAGTTATCTAATAGATGCTTACTACGGCTATATTCACTGGGGAGCAACCGCCAAGGTCAAACATTTGGAGTCACAGTATCCGCTCTCTTTACCCCCTGCCTCGATGGCAAAAGCGGGCGCAGATAGAACTATTACTAGCACTAATTATAGCACGAGCAGCAGTCACAGCAGTTTATTGGATTTGACAACTGTTGTTAAAGCATCTCAAGCGCTAGCTAGCGAAATTGTGTTGGACAAGTTGTTAGAAAAGTTAATGAAAATGGCGATCGAGAATGCTGGTGCACAAAAAGGTTTTCTGTTGATGCCCAAGGGAGGCAAATTGCTGATTCAAGCAGCGGCATCGGTGGAGTCTTCGGATGTTGCAGTTGAACAATGCCCTAGAGTATCTCCTGCAGAGGTTTTGCCAATAACCGTGATTAATTATGTTGAAAAAACGCACTTAGATGTAGTTTTAAGTCAGGCTGCTAGAGAAGGTCTATTTACAGACGATCCCTATATTAAAAGGCAGCAAGTGAAATCTGCGCTTTGTACTCCTATTCTGAATCAAAGCAAACTCGTAGGTCTCCTTTATCTGGAAAATAATTTAGCTACTGAAGCGTTTTCTCCAACTAGGTTGGAGGTTTTGAAAATACTTTCTTCTCAAGCTGCTATCTCTTTAGAAAATGCGGTACTTGTTGCTAATTTGTCGGAGGCTAAGGAACAGTTGGAGGATTATTCGCGGACGCTGGAGGTGAGAGTAGAAGAGCGCACGCAGGAATTAAAGACTAAAGAAGCTAAGCTGCAAGAAGCTCAAAAACTGGCGCACCTCGGCAACTGGGAATTTGATTTGGAGGGGGATAAATTAACTTGGTCTGAGGAAGTATTCCGAATTTTTGGCATTGACCCTAAACTACCAGAACCCACTATTTTAGAACACAGGAAGCAAATTCATCCAGATGACCTAAAGTTGTGGTTAGAGGCAGTAGAGCAGATTAGTCTGTTAGGAAATCCTTGCGAGTATGAGATGAGAATTTTGCGCGCTGATGGAGCGGTCAGATATATTTATCTTAAGGCGCAAGCTATTTTTGATGGCGGTAAGGTGATTAAGTTATTTGGGACGATACAGGACATTACGGAGCGCAAGTTAGCGGAGGATGCTTTGCGACTGTCGGAGGGGCAATTGAGAGAAAAAGCGACACAATTAGAAGTTACTTTGTCCCAATTACGCTCGACGCAGACTCAACTAATTCAAACTGAAAAAATGTCTTCTTTGGGACAGTTGGTGGCGGGGGTTGCTCACGAAATTAATAATCCGATTAATTTCATTTATGGCAATGTTCTCCATGCTAGCGATTATAGCTCGGAGCTGCTGGGATTGATTGAGCTTTACCAGGAATCTTACCCGAATGCTAATCCTGAGATTGTTGCTAGAACAGAAGATATTGACCTCGCTTTTATTCAAGAAGATTTGCCTAAAATTCTAAAATCAATGCAGGTTGGGGTCGATCGCGTTCGCAATATTGTGCTGTCGCTGCGGAATTTCTCACGCCTGGATGAAGCCGAGATGAAACCAGTGGATGTTCACTCCGGGATTGATTCGACTCTGCTAATTTTGCAGCACAGGTTGAAAAAGGATGCACTCGGACATGGGGTTGAGGTAGTTAAAGAATACGGTCAACTGCCGAACGTAAATTGTTATGCTTCTGGGTTAAATCAGGTGTTTATGAATATTTTGAGCAATGCAATTGATGCAGTGGAGTTAGGAGTTGGGCGACCGGAGACAACTGCCCAACTAGAAAATCCTTTATCTCCAATTTTTGAGCGAAGGATTAAGATTCGGACTGAGGTATGCGACCAAAACTTGGTGAGAATTTATATTGCTGATAATGGTCGGGGGATGACGGAGGAAGTACGATCGCGAATATTTGACCCTTTCTTTACTACAAAAGCTGTGGGCAAAGGTACCGGTTTAGGGTTAAGTATCAGTTATCAGATTGTGGTAGAGAAACACGGCGGGAAGCTAATGTGCTTTTCCGCGCCCGGTGAGGGGGCTGAGTTTGTGATTGAAATTCCCGTGAAGCAGTGAACTTTTTGTAAGGATCGTCAATTAAATAATTTCCCTTTTTTCTTGTGGGATGGGCGTCCCGCCCGTCCTTTCTGGGCGGGCGGGACGCCCATCCCACAACAGTCATGAAAAGTGGATTTTATTTAATTCTCATCCCTAAGTTTTTATATATGTTTTTTTAACCGCCGATAAACGCAGATGAACGCAGATACAATTATATCTGCGTTCATCTGCGTTCATCTGTGTTTATCTGCTGATATCTGCGGTTAAAACTTCTCAATTTAAATATTAAACATCGCGTTCTGTCCGCACCCATTTAGTTTGCCGCTTCAGGAGAAAACCTAGATACAAAGGGATTTTCCAAAGGATGTAAAAAGGTACAGATAAGAGAGTTGAGCCAGAAATATCGGCACGCCCGAATTTTGCCCAAGCGCCGACAATTGAAACTAAAATCAGCAATCCTTGTACTGCTAACAAGACGGCGGGAATTGAGGATGTTCCCAAAATTGCTGCTAGTAAAGAGGTGGCAAAAGCAGCTAGCCAGATCGCGACTAAAAGCGATAGGGGAGGGACGGATAAGTCGAGGGCGATCGCCAATAAGTCAAAACGTTTTTGTTCGACTGAAGCTGCTGTCAGCCGGGGAGTTTGAGTTAACAATGTCTGTATGTGACCGTGTTCCCATCTGGTTCTTTGACTTTTAGCTGCTTGCTGCTGCTGTGGCAAACACCCGGTGACGTTGGCTTCGGGGCAGAATACTGTTGGGTGTCCGGCGATCGCCAAATCCAAACTCATCTGCATATCTTCAACAATATTGCTGCTAGCTAGGGAAACCGATCGAATTATCGACCAGGGAAAAGCCATGCCAGTACCTGTTAGTAATGATGGGAATCCTAACTGTTTTAATCCGCTGGGACGGACTAAGTTTTTCACAAGAAATGCTAAAGCAGAAATGGAATCTTTGGGAGTAGGATTTGGTGGCTGTTCCATGAGATAAGTTGCTTGCACTGGTCTTTGTTCAGTAACTGCAACCCGGGCTAATTTTTCTATAGAGTCTGGCTGACAGATGCAGTCTGCGTCAACCATGATGACTACTTCGGGGGGGTCTGATTCGATCGACTGCAAGCCAAAATCCAGTGCGTATCCTTTGCCCTTGCGTTGTGTGTCTTGGCGCTCGATCGCACTTGCACCGCAGTTACGGGCGATTTCTGCCGTAGCGTCCGTGCAGTTGTCAGCAATCACTAACAGGCGGTCTTGAGGTGTTAGCTGTGGCAAGATTGTGGAGAGGGTGGCGGCAATTCCTGCTGCTTCGTTGTAAGCGGGAATTAAAACTGCTACTTTGGGGCGGGGCGCTTTGCTTTCGGCTGTCTCGCCCTGGCCGGACAAGAAAGCTGCACTGCATTCTAGAAATAGAACTGCAACGGGAATTAGAAGGATTAGGGCGATCGCCAATAGCACAACATCAATCAATAGGAACATTAGCTGATTAATTTCCACAATTCTAGTACCTTAATTTAATTTTATTTGTTGCGTTCATTGAGTGTATTTAATCTTATTGCATCTTTGTTAACTCACTGCGCCACGCTATCTAAAGTATGATTATATCATGCCCGCCAACAATCACCCTTCTCACATTTGTTGTGAGAACTTAAGTCCTCCTAAAAATATTAGGACTAGCCTCCTCACTAAAAATTAATTTGATTGCGGTTGTGCGGTTTCCAGTAAGATCATATCATGTCAATTATGACAATGTTAAGTCACTCAATTTAATTAAACGTCAAACAAGCCCAGACTGGAGAAACCCGGTTTCAAAAAGAAACCAGGTTTCTACGTGTTCTATTTTTAATCCACTAAACACTTAGGCGATGTTTAACATCAAATCCGGTTGCATCGGAATCATAAAATCGAGTCAACAATCAACACTCAACCATTGAGTTTTTCGACCCCTCCTTCTACAGTCAACAGTCAACAGTCAATAGTCAACAATCATTTCGCTCGTGCAACCGGAATTGATATAACTCATCCCCTGTGGGTGGGAACTCAGGAAGTAATCTCCCAACTCAAAACTATGTTCAAGCTACGCTGCATCGCGGATAGCAACAGGTTCAGATTTTTTGGTGGTGAACTGTGCGGGGGGTGCAAATTCTCTTAGATATCTCGATATCGATCGCAAATATCCCACTTCTGCTTGAATCGAATCCAGGGTAGAAAGACTCTCAACTAAGTCATCAAACTCATCTGCCGTAACTCCAGCATTGTGCAAGACTTCTTGGCTAAGTCGCCCGCAAATTCCTTGCAGGAGGAGTTCGATAATCTCGCTATAGTCAGCGATTTCTGTTCCGTAACCTTGCAATTTCTTGGGATTGATTCCCCACTGCAAAATCTTCAACAAGTCTTCAGGCGCACTCCACGCAAAAGAGGAAGCAATGACTTCTTTTTCCGCTGCGACAAGAGCGTGCTTGATTTGCACTTCGGGGAAATCTGGATCGATGATTAAGCTTTCCAGCTTTGAAACTTGTTTATCTAATACGGGCAAAGAAAAAGGAGCTAATTCTACACTCACCATGTCGCCAGCATCGTTAACACTTCTAAAAGGATCTTCCAAGACATTAATTAGAAGGTGAATATCGGTAGGCTTTTTCCAGTCAAATTGTCCTAGGAAAAACGGTTCTTCATATCCCGGCAAAAGTCCTTGAAAATAAATCGGCAGATTTTTGCCTGATTCAAGAATTTTATAAAGAGCTACTTCCAAGGTTTCTGTCGGCCAACCGAGATTACTTACTGCGACAAACTTCAGTTTGCCGGGAACGGACACAACCAAAGAATTCAGCAATAAATGTACGGCTTCGACCAGATTTTGAGCAGTTACGTAACGGTGGGGAGCGTGAACGTTGACAGTTTTACCTTGTTCTACTTTTTTGGACATTTGCTCGCAGAACAAGCTATTTTCCAACATATGAGTAAAGCGAACCATCCCGTAAGTGACATCTCCTTCTTGAGCTGCTTTGGCAAATTGCCATTCGGCAAACTTCTTCGAGGCGGCGTAAACTTCGGTTGTAAAATATCGAGATGTTTTGCCTGTGGAAGAGAAGATGCAGTGTTCTACGCCGTATTCTTCGCAGAGTTGGATGACGTGTTTACATCCTAACAGGCTGGTTGTAACTGTTTCTCGGATTTTGATTTCAGCTAGTCCGGGTTGACGTTGGGCTGCTAGGTGAAAAACAATTTCTGGTTTTTCTACCTCAAATATGTGTTTGAGCGCGTCGAGGTTGCGAATATCGGCGGCATAGAAAGTTACACGACCTTCTCTGGTAAAAAGCGGGAGATTTTCTTCGGGGTTGTGACATCGGGCGTTGTCTGCGGAAATGATTTTAGTTGCGCCTAATTCGAGGAGTTTTGCGATTAAGAAACGACCGACACATCCTTCTCCACCGGTGATGAGGATGGTTTTTCCTTTGATTTTGCTGCTGCAGGCGGATGCGTATAGGTGAATAGTGCGATCGCGCACGTCGCTAAAAGGTTCGCTTTCTAATTGTCCGTCGGCTTGATAGGCGGAGATTAGCTGTGCGGTGAGAGTTTGTAATGCCGCGAGGATTTCAGGATCTTGGGGTTCCGGGGAACCGGGGCGAACTAGCTGCTGGATGCGATCGATTATTTCCGCTTTGCTGGCACCTTCAAACACTTCTCTTTGGTTAAATGCACTCTTCACTTTTTTTTCTCCTTTAAATTCTAGAAATACCGTTGCTGATAAGCGCGTTGTTAAACAAATTTTCGAGGAACAGAATCTTTAAAATTCTGGTGGGTTTTAGGATTTTTTCGACGACGAAAAGCTAGTTAATGGGAAAGACACGCGATCGGCTCGGCTTGTAGTTTTATTAAGCCCTTTTGTAACCTGCTTACTTCTGCGAGCTGCAAATATCGGCTAAGTCGGAATGTTTTCTGTCGAAAATTTGTCACTACAACTATATACTTAAATTGCTGATTGCTGCCAATACTCTGAACATATCTTTACTATTTCTTTGCAATAACCTGTGAGTTTTCACGTAATTTTAAAGTTTATGTAAAGTAGGGTCTACATTTAAAAAACTTAACAATACACTAGACATTGATTCTAGCACTTTACTATTTAATTAAAATGTATTTTTTGTTACTAAATGAAAGTGAAGTTTAAGTAAAAATACGCACAAAAATCTTAATCAAATATTTCCGTCTGCTCAAAATCTTGTTACTTGAGGGGTGGGGTAGTCCTGCAGTGCCTACCCCTGTATGTGTGCTGCTACTAGGCGCGAACGGTGCGTTCTTTTTTGCTGCCTTCAAAGCCGCGAGCGTCGGCAACATCGTAGCCTCCTGTCCGCAAGCGGCGGTCTAAATCGCTGGCTTCAGGAGAAGTTTTTGCTGCTTCTTCGATCGTCACTCTGCCTTCTAGCACCAGTTTGTAAAGACCTTGGTTGATAATCTGCATTCCTTCGTAAGTATCATGTTCCATCAACCGGAAAGCTTCATCATCAGCACCTTTCATCAAGTAATCGTGCATAGCAGGTGTATTCACCAAAATATCGTGAACTGCTACCCGACGGTTGTCAACTGTTGGCAGCAAAAGTTGGGCAATTACCGCTACTAAAGAATCGCAAATTTGAAGCCGCATCGCCTGTTGTTCTTCAGGTGGGTAGAGGTTCAACAACCGATTAATAGCGTTAATGGCGCTGCGAGTGTGGAGAGTTCCCAATACTAAGTGACCAGTTTGAGCTGCTTGCAAAGCTGTATTGATGGTAACTCTGTCGCGCATTTCCCCGATCAGAATTACATCGGGATCTTCCCGCAAAACTGCGCGCAAAGCCTGCTGAAACTCGTGGGTATGCAAGCCGACTTCCCGCTGGCTGACCAAGCATTTTTTAGAAGGATGAATGAATTCGATCGGGTCTTCAATTGTAACTACGTGCTTTTGCTCCATCTGGTTGAGGTGGTCGATCATCGCAGCTACAGTTGTCGATTTCCCCGAACCGGTAGGGCCTGTAACCAATATTAATCCCTGCGATCGCAAAATGATATTTTTGAGAACTTCTGGCAACCTCAAGGAATCGATAGTAGGTATTTCCAAACTAATCAACCGCAATACTATGGCACCGCCGCTGAGAGAATCAAAACAGTTTAGCCGACACCGCACGAAGCCAGGGTAAAAAATTGCTGAGTCTAATTCCTTGGTAGTTGCAAACTGTTTTCTCTGTTCGGGGGTGAGAATTTCGGCTAGGTAATTTTCAAAAATTTCTGGGGTTACTTTGGGGTGGTTAGTTGCTACTTGCATCACGCCCCGAATCCGAAATCGAGGTAGTTGGCCGACTCGAATGTGAATGTCGGAAGCGCTCGCTGCATGGGCATCTCTGACCATTTGTTCGATCGTACTGACGGGTGTCTCAACAGGCCGCTGCTGCTGGGCTGCGGGGGGCACACTCGGCGCTGGAGGCGGTGCGGGAGTTGCAGCCAAGGGCGGGGGCGGTGGCGGTGTTCGTCGGCGGCCTTGAGCCTCTGGTTGAACGGGTGTAGGATTGTTTAATGGGTTCATTTTTTGGTCTCCAGTCAATCGATTTTAGATTTTAGATTTTAGATTTTAGATTTACTCGACAGATTAATCTGGGAGCTTGAACTAAGCTCTAAAATTGGGGTATGTCCACAAAGCGAGTGTTGGGGCTTGTATCCGTTGTTGGGCGCGGTCAATGTATTAATTGCGAAAAAAGGCCCGATTTCTAATTTTATCGCTCGCAGCTAATTCGGTGTTAAATGCTGAGAATATTTTACAATTAGGCTTGATGGGGCGATCGAGTAATTAACAATTTTAACTCCTATGAACATCGGTCACAAAATTGCCGACTGGCTCGAAAATCGCGCTGTTACACCTGCCTACGCGGGTTGGCTGCTGTCGGGGATGACGGTTTTCTTTTTTGGGTCGGCAACTAATACAATGTCTGGGTGGCTGTACGTGCTCAGCGGTGGGGGTTTGGCGTTGTTGGGAGTAGCGGCGGTTTTGCCTGGAAAATCGCTCCGTTCCTTGGAAGTCCGTCGCCGCCCGATCGAACCAGTGAGTGCGGGCGATCAAATCACCGTTGAACTAGAAATCGAAAATCGCGCCCGCGAACCTAAGACTCTGTTGCAAGTGGTAGACATCTTGCCGTTTGTATTGGGAGAACCAGTTGTCCGCCCGATCGAAGTCATAGAGCCTAACAGTATATACAGGGATACATACTATCTGGAAGTCCGGCAGCGCGGCGTCTATCGTTGGCAAGAGATAAACTTGAGGACGGCGGCACCTTTAGGGTTGTTTTGGTGCAGACGCAGCCGCGCAGTCAAAGCGGTGGCGGTTGTGTATCCAAAGGTTTTGCCGTTGAGCACTTGTCCTTTGATCGATCGCATCGGTCAAGAAGACAGCCCGCAATTTTACAATCGCAGTCGATCGCAAACTGCCACCGAAGGCCTCACCCGCAACCTGAGACCTTACCGCCACGGAGACCCCACCCGCCTGATTCACTGGCGCACCAGCGCCCGCTACGGAGAACTGCGGGTGAGAGAGTTAGAAGTTGCAGCCGGCGGTCAAGAAATTATTATTGCTCTCGACAGCGCTGCGGCGTGGCAGCCAGAAGAATTTGAACGAGCCGTGACAGTAGCTGCGTCTCTTTACTTCTATGCTAGCAAGCGCCTGTTAAACGTCAAACTTTGGACTGCCGGGACTGGACTTGTTTCGGGGAACCGGGTAGTTTTGGAAACTTTAGCGGCGGTTAATGCTGGGGAAGATGCGATCGATAATCGGTCGAAACTGCCGATAATTTGGCTGACTCAAAACTCTGCAAGTTTAAACACTCTTTCCCCTGGCAGTCGCTGGGTACTTTGGTCGAGTGCCACTGCTGAAACAGGCGAAAAAATGTTAGTCAAACATGAGTTACCCGGTTTAGAAATTCGCTCCGATCGACCCTTAGAACTTCAGTTACAAGATCCTCTGGAAAGAGCGATTAGTTATTAAGTAAGATAGTCCACGAAAAAACCTGTGAAAGAGCGATTAGTTATGAAAATTGACTTGATTAATCTAAAATCTCAAGAAACATGATAAACTACAGAAGTATAATCCATAAACTTGAGCGTCTTACAGGAGCCGGCAATTGCTTGGCAAGTTAAGAGCAGGTTAGATTACTCGGACTCCGGTCGCAAACATCATATCTCATTCACCAAATAGGAGAAAAAATGAGTTTCTGGGAGAAATTAAAGCAGAACGTATCGCAAATGAACGATTCTCTGCAAACCAACATTTCCAAGTTTAAAAATAATGAGTTTGCTGAAGCCTCAATGGCCATCTGTGCATTGATTGCTGCTGCTGATGGCACTATCAATACCGAGGAAAGACAAAAAACGGCGGCTCTAATAATTTCCAATGAAACACTCCAAATTTTTCCGGCGTCGGAGTTGAAGCAAAAATTTGATTTTTATTGTGAGAAGCTATCACAAGACTTCGATTTTGGTAAAATTGAGGCTATCCAAGCGATAGGGAAACTTAATAAAAAACTAGACCAAGGTCGTGCAGTCATCCAAATTGGCATTATTATCGGTGGTGCGGATGGTAATTTTGACAAAGATGAAAAGAAGGTTGTCAAAGAAGCTTGCCATGCTGTAGGCATTAATCCAGGGGAATTCGATCTCTAAATTCAGCTATTTTATGGTTCTAGCCCATCAATTATTCAAGGCTTTATATCTGCGAATAGCATTGTTCATGGAGTTTATTTGCTCTGCGTGAAATGAGGGAGGCATTAAACTATGAACAGTATGAAGGAGTCCATTGTGCATGACATCGGTCGGAAGTGCAGAATGATCGAGTCCTAGTGTATGTCCTATTTCATGGGCAATGGTATTTGCAATTAAGTTAGATAGTTGATTGAGACTAAGGCTGGCATTGTAAGAAGCATAGAATACTTGATCGATCCGAATAATCGCCCGATCTGTAACCATTCCCGATTTGAAGCTAGCCACGCCGAGATAGTCAACCGGCTGGCTATCAACGAATATATAAACATGAGTAAAATCTTCGCCCCACTCTTTGCGATCGGGGGGATCGGAGGTCAAAAATACCTTGACGCTTCTAAATGCGCCGTAGAGTTTGGAGAAAGCGTCCATCAGTAAGGAAAAGATCGCTTCTTTATTTTCGGGTGCGACATCCATTCCTGATAAATCTACCCAAATACAACGGCGAAAATCGCTATCATTATCAATTAGAACTCTTCCACAGGAAGGGCAAAACTCCCACTGAGGCTGGGTACGGGAACGACAGCCGTGACAGCGGAGTTTGGGGGTTCTAGTGAGATTTAGCCGTTGAGAGAGGGGGAGTTTTAGCTTGCGATTGTGTTTGGTTAAGTCTAGGCGATCGTACAGCGACATTGACTGAGTGTAGGAATTTTTTCTCGTAACATAACGTATTTTTCATCTCATGTAAATTACGCTGATTACTTCAGGTATTTCAACAAAACAAAGGGTATTCATCGTTGTTGTCCACTTCTGATTCCAGCAAGTAAGGAGCATCTATGTACCGAAGGAGTTGTTAAGCATAGGTTTTCACAAGTTCCTGTAACCCATTAACCTTAACACCGTTACCGATGGCTGCCATTTTCCACTCATTATTATGCTTGTAGATTTCTGCCATCAGCATCCCCGTCATGCCTTTGTATTCAGAACCTGAGAGGTTGTATTTTGCAAGTTCTTGATTATTAGACGTATTAACCAAACGCACAAACGCATTTTGAACTTGTCCGAAGTCTTGCTTGCGTGCAATGCAATCGTAAATGTTAACTGTAAAAACCAGTTTGACAATTTGCGAGGGAATTCGAGATAAATCGACGAGAATTTGCTCGTCATCTCCCTCTCCCGCTCCAGTCAAATTATCACCTAGATGCGTAATAGCTCCTGAACGGTGGGAGAGATTGCCAAAATAAACGATATTGGTCATATCATTCACTTTGTCATTTCCATCTAAACAAATCACTGAGGCATCCAGGTCATAATCGGGAGCACTGCTAAAAGCCCCAAACAAACCTCCACCGGAGCGTTTCGCCACATCCCACCCTAATCCGCACATCAGTTTTGTTAGCCCGGGTGCTTCTTTGGAAAGCGAGATGCGCTGTCCTTTTTGTAGGTTAATTCCCATGTGTTTTACCTTTTAGCTATAGCGATCGAGTAATGCTTGTAAACCACCTTGATAACCTGATCCCACTGCATTGAGACGCCACTCGCCGTCTTTCCGGTAAAGTTCAGCCATGATCAGCGCTGTCTCTATGGAATAATCTTCTACCAGGTCATAGCGAACAGCTTCCTGTTGTGTTTGGGCATTAACGAGCCGCACGAAGGCATTTTGCACCTGACCAAAATTTTGACGGCGTTGCTGTGCTTCATGGATGGTTACAGTTACAAGAATTTTTTGGACATCATTAGGCACTTTTTTGAGGTTGATTTTGATAACTTCATCATCCCCCTCGCCGGCCCCCGTGAGATTATCTCCCAGGTGCTGCACTGATTTGTCTGGATCTGGACTTGTGAGATTGTTATAAAAAATGAAGTGATTGTCAGAAATTAATTTTTCATTAGCACCTAAGAGGAACAATGATGAGTCTAGGTCAAAGTCAGAGCCCGTGTCTGTAGCTTTAACGTCCCATCCCAGTCCTATGAATACTTCTGAGAGACCGGGTGAAATTTTCTCAAGCGATATCCGTTGTCCTTTGCTCAGAGATACTGCCATGATTCAATCTTCCTCTTTATTAGAAGTGGTTATGGAGGGAGGCGCGGACTTGAAAACTTTTTTAAGTTTTTGCTGGAAATAGTTGTAGAATTTTTAATCTTAAATAATAAGAATATTAGCTAACTGTGCAGATGTCAATAGGGATGACAACTCTTAATTATTTTTTGGGTCTGAGTACAAAGTAATCATGCCCTGCCTCCCACAGTTGTGTATTCTCAACTTGGGTTATTGTGCTTGTGTATTTTGAACTCTCGGAACTTGACTCTGTTTTGTGATGCAAGTGACCATTACCAGGCCGTTTCCACAAGGCCCTCCGCTTGGAAGTCTCCTGTGATGCAATACCATCGACTTGTGGCGTCGATGGTGTTGCGACGGATTCCCAACTCTTGAGCGGCTTCGATTTTCTTCATGCCATTTAACTCGATCGCTCGGATGACCTGATGAAGGATGTATAAATGTACAGTTTGGGCCCAAAAGTCGGCGCGATCGCTCTGCAAAACTGGCCACTAATTGTAGTCTATTTTCTAACCGACGAAAGCGGTTGCTATAGTTTAATTTAAATGCCGATCGGCTCGAATCGAACTCTTTGCCTGACAATAAAATCTCAATCCCTATCACTCCGTAGTGTCGGGGAGAATTTCGACTACATACTCCGGTACATATTCGGGTCGATTTTCGGGCCGATTCGGGGGCAAATTCTTGGGCAAATTCTCCGGTGGATGCTCGATCCTGACTCGCCGGATCGGAAGATTTGCAATTAGTGCTGTGGCCCGCTGGTCGCTCTCCAGCGAGAACTCAGACCCAGTGGTATCGATTTCCACGTAGCGAGACACCACCTCTAGAATTTCTCGGCGCATCGACTCAACCATTTCTGGGCTGAGTTCTGAGCGATCGTGGGCTAGAACCAGTTTGAGGCGCCGTTTTACCTCGTCGCGGCTGTTGTCAGGGGTGCGCGGGAAAAGTCGTTCGAGAAGTGTGTGTATCATGGGTCAGGCTGATTTGTCAAGGGTTAGGCATAGAAAACGTTATACGATTTTCGATTTTCGATTGGGGAATCACTCATTCCCTAATGGTTTAAAGTTGACCTACAGTTTCATTCTTTTTGGGAACTGGTGTCACTGGGGGAAAATTTGGGCTAGTTTTTTTGATGAAGTCGCTGCTGTTAAAGATCGATCGCCCATATTGCAGCACATCACATAATTTTAGTATTTAAGAACTTGCGGAGGCGAGTAAAGAAGTTTTCTCGATGGGGATTGAGATCTAGAAATTCAACTTTTTCGCCTTCTAAGCGGCGGGCAATATTGTCGAAGGCAGTTCCAGCTAAAGAGGCAGTTTCCGACAATACTAATGGTTCGCCTCGGTTGGTGGAAACGATGACGCGCTCGTCGTCGGGAACCACGCCTAACAGCGGAATGGCGAGGATTTCCCGCACGTCTTGCACCGACATCATATCATTTGCCAGCACCATTGCGGGTCTGATCCGGTTGACGATCAGGTTGATTTTCTTGACGTTGTTGGCTTCCAGCAGGCCGATGACTCGATCGGCATCGCGGACAGCAGCGATTTCGGGAGTGGTGACAATTATCCCTTCTTGAGCCGGCGCGATCGCATTTTGAAAACCTTGTTCAATTCCAGCAGGAGAGTCGATCAAAATATAGTCGTATTTTGCTCCCAACATCCCCACAAGCTGCTTCATTTGCTGGGCGCTGATGGCATCTTTCATCCGAGTTTGGGCAGCCGGCAACAGCACCAAGCGCGGCTGCCGCTTATCTTTCACCAAAGCTTGCTCTAATCGGCACTCTCCAGCGAGAACTTCTAATGCCGTGTAAACAATCCGATTTTCTAAGCCCAGCAGCAAGTCTAAATTTCTGAGACCGAAATCGGCATCAATTACGGCAACGTTGCGCCCCCGCTTAGCTAAAGCCATGCCGAGATTGGCTGTGGAGGTGGTTTTTCCTACCCCGCCTTTCCCTGATGTAACAACAATAATGCGAGCCATAAGCGATTTTAGATTTATTGGGAATTTGTGATTTGTGATTGGTAATTAGTAATTGGTAATTGGCAATGGGTAATTGGTCTTATTATCGGTTGATGATTAGCAACGATTATTTGGCAATTTGGCAGCAATCTGTTATTCAGTGAATTAACTCAAAACTAAAAACTCTCCTTGTAATACTAATTCTATATGAAGCTGCGCTTAATTTTAAAATCGTCCTTTAGTGGCTGATTTAGCCAAGGGAAAAATTATCAAGTGCAGGCTTAAAGAGAAATAGTATTACAAATTACCCATTACCAATTCCCAATTACCAATTACCGATTACTCATTACCCCCGACTAACTGCGATTTGTCAAAATCAGAGGCTCTACCGATCCGAATCCCTTGGGGCGTCACATAGGCGACTTCCGGGAAAAACTGAGCGGGTGAGGTTTCTGGGCCTCTGGCAACATACTTAGCAATCCTAATCACCATCGGTTCCATCTGCAAGGTCATAATCACGCTTTTGGTGTTGCCACCGGCACCGGCGTGCACGACTCCCCGCAAACGGCCCCAAACTAGGATATCGCCTCCGGCGATGACTGAGCCGCCGGGATTTACGTCTCCCAAAAGTACGACGGTGCCCGGATGGCGAATTTCTACGCCTGATCGCACTGTCATCTGCAAATATAAAGGTTCCGCCAGCGATTGCGGTTTTTCAGCGGCGGCTTTATTCAGGGAAGAAACCGGAGGCTGCTGTTCTACACAATAGCCTGCTGTAGCTGCGGCAACGGCGGTTTGGCGGCGACTGGTGTGGACTCGTTTGAGTTGCAGTTCCACTTCGGAGAGGGCATCGGCGATTTCTTGCAGTTGGCGGATATCTAAAAGTCGATCGTTCCCCATCAATTGTACTTCTGCGTTTGGCTGCCAAAAGCGTTCTCCTGCGTTCAGTCTGACTTTTAGCTGCTGCCAAAGTTCAGTCCAAGTCGAGGCGGAGGCTGTTGCGGGTTCGCTATTGGTTTCTGGGGGGAGTAGCAACAGTAGCTGTCCATCTTCGGTTTTGAGTCTGACTTGCAGCTCCAAGCTGACTTCGGGTGTTGATTGAGGGGCGGCAGCGGCTCCGGCGGTGGCATCGGGTGTCATGGACAGGTCTGAGTTCAGGTAGGGACAGGTTAACATCAATATTAGCTCGATCGGTCTTTTGGCTCAGCTTCGTTTGTGAACAAGATTTTTTTTATTAACCGCAGAGGGCGCAGAGGACACAGAGAAAGAGAATAGAGAGGAGAAGAGAGAAATAGTTTTGACAAGCTATAGCAATCCTCGCATCATTTGTGAATTTCTTACTCCGTCCCCGCGAGTTCGGGGAGAGTTGGGGAGGGGTAAAAAATTCACGACTCCTGCAAGGATTGCTATATGATAATTCAATAATAACGGGCTTACTAATTATTGATTTTTAATTACGTTATGCAACAAATTGAACGTTATCGCGGCAGTCTTCTCGGTTTGGCAGTTGGCGATGCTTTGGGAACAAGTTTAGAGTTCTGTCGCCCCGGAACTTTTACACCTATTAACGATATGATTGGCGGTGGCCCGTTTCGACTGCAACCGGGTGAGTGGACGGATGATACTTCGATGGCGCTTTGTTTGGCCCAAAGTTTGATTGAGAAGCAAGGTTTCGATCCAGTCCATCAGTTAGAAACTTATTTGCGGTGGTCGCGAGACGGACATTTGAGCAGTACGGGCGAGTGTTTTGATATTGGCAATACGGTTCAGCAAGCTCTTTGGAAGTTTGAAGATACAAGAAAACCTTACTGCGGTTTTACCGATGCTCAGACTGCTGGCAACGGTTCGATTATGCGCTTGGCTCCCGTGCCTTTGTTTTATGCTACAAATCCTTTGGAAGTCATAGAAAAATCTGGAGAAAGTTCGAGAACTACTCACGGTGCTGCTACTTGTGTGGATGCTTGCCGTTATTTGGGTGCTTTAATTGCGGGGGCGGTGAATGGAGTTGCTAAAGATGTGTTGCTGTCGGAAAGATATTGTCCTATTTCGGGATATTGGGCCGCAAATCCGCTGGTAGCAGAGATTGATGAGATTGCGGCGGGTTCTTTTAAATTGCGACAACCTCCTGAAATTAAAGGTACTGGTTATGTTGTCAAGTCTTTGGAGGCGGCACTTTGGGCGTTTTACAACAGTTCTTCTTTTGCCGAAGGCTGTTTGTTGGCTGTGAATTTGGGCGACGATGCGGATACAACTGGTGCGGTTTACGGACAGTTGGCGGGGGCTTTTTACGGAGAATCTGGTATACCGGAAAAATGGATCTCGCAATTAGCCGATCGCACTTTAATTGTATCTTTTGGCGATCGGCTTTTCTCTTTATCTAGTTAAAACCGATGTTTTAAATCAAGGGTGACAATTCCCAGGCATAACATAAATAATTGTAGATACTGTCAGGACTTGTTTCATGACAAGATTGTATTACGTATGGAATAAATTCTGTTGTTTTTATAGATAATTCGTTCAGCTCTTGAGCCTCACGCGCATTCCTCCCGTCACTCACCGGAGTACCGTTAGACTGCGGGACTCCTGCTTTTTTAATTGAAAAAACGTGCATTTCTCGGACGCAGATAATACCCTTTCTTAACTATTTCATCGGGACACAGCATTGTTGTGTCCCTACTGTATGCAAGCGCGATCTCATTTGAAAAATACCCTGTTAATAAGTCAACTTTTCTTCGCCCGTAATTTGCACTTTCCCACCTTCTCAAGACTCTTCGCTAGCTCTTAGCTGAGTAGGTTGGCTACCTTGTTTGATGTTGATGCTAATTTTTTTAGATCCTTTGTTTTCCAAGTCCCGGATGTAGTCGTTCGAGTTGTCGGAAGCTTCCTGTCTGCTGTCATAGGGCCCGAAGTAATAGGTACGCTTTGGCGAATCTGTATCAACTTCTACCCACCATTCGTCGCGTCGAGTGCTGCTAGCAGGTTGAGCTAGTAGCCAAAAAGCCGTGAAAAACATACCCAACATAGAGATTTCAAACATATTTACCTCTGGGAATACTTAAGTAGTGTTTACTCTTATCAACTTATCCGGGCAAATAACTCGATCGCCTCATCCTCAGTGCTGATTTGACGCAGGTAATTTTTGAGAGTAAGTGCTGCATCAAATCAGCATTTTGGTGGAGAAGAGTTCTAGGCTGGGTGGCGGTAAGTGACTGCTAGACATACAAAGTCCGCAAGGTAAGGACTAGAAGAAGAGTGTGTTTATATTATTGTTGAGGTTTGAGTTAAGTCAAAACTCAACTTTTTTAAATCTCTACACTTGCTGATAATTCTTCTTCGCAAATGGTAAGATGCGAAGGCTGACAGCGTTTGATGCGGATACTAACCCTTTTAGCTCCCTCGCTTTCCAAGTCTTCGATGTAGCCTGGAATATTGCTGGAAGCTTCTTTGTCGGTGTCGAAGGGGCCAAAATAGTAGGTACAGTGGGGCAAATCGGTGACAATTTCTACCCACCATTTCTCAGACCGGCGGTGGTTCGGCCCGGCCAACACGGACAAGACTGCAACGTAGATACAAAATAAATAAAATCCGAGCATCTTTATTCTTGAGGGTGGTTTAATTTATTATTTAAATCTATCAAAATAATTTGCCAGATCGAATCAACCTCAGTGCTGATTTTGCGTCGATCGACTTTAGATGCGAGATTTTAGATCCTAGATTTTTCTTCCCATCTAAAATCTAAAGCAAAACCCGCCGGTGCGGGTTGTTTGCTAACTAAAAAATGCTCTTTTTCCAAACTAGATGGCTGGGTAAACCTCAGCAGGCTGAGGTTTAGCGCTTGCCTTTGGGGAACTGTTCGATACCCGCCCAACCGTAGAAAACCAGCTCGTCGTTCTGAACTCGGCAGCGGTCTACTCGCAGTTGAGTGCCTTCTAAGGCAAATTTGTCTAAGTCTAGCAAGTTATTTACGTGGGCAATTATAGCTTGGCCCAAGTCTACTGCTTGCTCGTCACCGCCGTAAGTAACGCTGACAAATTGGATTTTGCGTCTGTCTTCTACTTGCAACTGAGCTGTAATATCTATTTTGACCGGTTCGCTGGCCTCGCCTACGGTAATTTCGGACTGAAGCCGAATTGATTTGTCGGTTCCGAAGCTGACTTCAGTGTTTTGAAAGTGCAGAGATTGCTCTTGGTACTTCAGCTTCTGGAGTTTTTCAACTACAAAAGGTGTATTGAATGAGGTGGTTAAATCCGATCGACTTAAGACTACTCGCATATTTGCCTGGGTAGGCTGCCGCAATTTCACTTGACCTGCAAAAATCGCCCCAAAATCAATGGAGAGTGCTTGCAGATAGAGTTCCATCACTTCTATGCGAAGGCCGTTGTACATCAACATACCTTTGCCAACGAAGTCGAAACCGTCGATGCTTCCCTGCAAGAGTTTGGCTACTGGTTCGACTCGGATGTTGGCCTCGGCCTTTTCAGAACGCTTGAATAAGGCTGCGATCGCAGCTCCTGCTACTTTACTAACAAGGCGATCGCCACTTTGACCTTGAAAGGATGTACCGCTAAACAAAGCTGCTACCATTTATTCGTTTGCTCATCTACAGTCGCCATTATAACCTCATATTAAGAAATGTAAAAATAGCTTGTGCTTATTCACATCATAAGCAGATCTTGTTTTTTGTCTGTCTTCAAAACAACATTGTTGAAATTTAAAGGCTCAGGGGGGTGCCTTGGAGACAGGCGCGATCGAGCAAAGCTCCATCCCAAACGGTTTGTTCGATCATGGCGCAAAGCAAATTAGCCCCGGTCAAGTTAGCGCCGCGCAATACGGCTCCATTCAGGATCGCTTCTTCCAAGTCAGCTCCCGATAAATCAGCGCCGGATAAATTGGCATGGCTCAAATCGGCACCAAGCAAAATTGCCCTAGCCAAAGCAGCGCCCCGCAAATCGGCGCCCCGCAAATCGACACCGCTCAAATCCAAATTGCCGATGGATGCCCCCGTCAAAAAAGCACCCCCAAAACTGGCGTCGCGGACTAAAGCGTTAGCGAAGGAAGCTCCCCGCAAATCGGCATTCCGAAAATCTGCCCCTCGCAGGTTGGCGCCGCTCAAGTCAGCGCCGCGGAGGTTGGCTCGCAATACGGCCCGCTGCAAGTTAGCGCCGGCGAGATTAGTTCCACTCAAGTTGGCTTGAGACAAGTTAGCACCGGCGAGATCGGCTCCCGCTAAGTCTTGGCCGGCTAAATCAGTGCCGGCCAACATCAAAATTTTGCCTTTGCGTATGGCTTCGAGGTCATTAGTCATTAGTCAGTTGTCAGTTGTTGGTTGTCAGTTGTTGGTTAACAGTCAACAGTCAACAGTCAACAGTCAACAGTCAACAGTCAACAGTCGAGTTATTTTATAATGCCGGAGCGGCCGAGGTCGTTCGATCGCCCTCCTCCAACCACACGTTAGGCAGTTGGCTTGGGCGAGTTGGTAACTCCATCAAACCAATTTCTGTCATTCTGACGACGTTGCTGAGAGTTTCCAGCAAAGCCGGATCGAAGCGAGTGCCCGACAGTTCGCGGCACTGTTCCAAAGCTTCGCTCAAACTCAAAGCCGGACGATCGCCACGTGGTTGAGTCAGTTCTTGAAAATAAGCGACTAACCCCAAAATCCGCGAAGTCATCGGTATCGCTTCGGCTCGCAAACCCTCTGGCCTGCCGCTGCCGTCCCAATATTCGAGTTTATGCTTGACAATTTCCGCTACAGGTGCTAGTTCCGGCATTGCTTGCAGCAGTTGGGAACCAATGAAACTGCGATCGCGCCAAAACGAGAAAGTTGCTTCGTCAAAAGCATCGGGAGTGCGATCGAACACCTCATTTGGGGCCGAAATTAAGCCGACTCGAAATAGCAATCCAGCCAGCCGCAGCCTCCGCAACTGCAAAGCCGGCAAATCCAGCAGTTGACCCAAAGTTTCCGACAAAGCCGCCACCTGCAATGACGCTGTAGGATTGGAGGTATCGCGTTCGTCCACGCGCTGGGCCATCCGCAGAAAAGCTTGAAGTTTGTTAGCGTTCAAATTGCGGCTGACGCGCAAAGCTTGACCTTCCAATTCCCACAACTCGCGGGTTTGGCGGTTAATTGCTACCATTTGCTGCTGAGAACTTTGCAGGTAAGTGACTATCCGCGATACCACGCCACTAATGTCGGCCAAGGGCGGGCCTTTGGTTGCCAGGATTTCGTGGTACATTTCCAGCAAACTCTCGGCCAAGGGAGAGTTGTAATATCGCGTCTGTTCTATAAAAATTTCAGCAGCAGCCGACACCAAAGACTGGTCAAACGACCACAAACCGTAGAACTTGCGTTCTGTATCTACTTCGGGCTTGCCTTCTGGCAAGTATTCTTGGTCTGAAAGTTCGCGACAAAGCACCATTGCTTTGTATGTCGGGGCGAGGATGATTAAATTCCATTCTTGAATTATGGGATCGCTCTCATCAAGATTTATTAAAGATACATTTTCTAATTGCCCGGTTTTGTGGGTAGCGAAACCGCTGTCGGCTACTGCACCGATGACAACGCGCCTAGAGGCATTAGCAATATCTAGGTAGCGATCGGCTTCCTGTAAATACCATTTACCCTGCTGAAACGTTACCAAAACTAAGGGTTGGAGTTCACTCTTGTCCCCGCCACTGGTTTGCAAAATGTGGTCTTCTAGGGCGTGACATAGGGCTACTAGGGTGTTTTTGAAGTATACCCCGTAGCTAGAAGGCAGTTTTCCGTCGGGAAGTGTAGCTTGTAGTCTAGCGAGAGTTGATTCTGAATTCATTGCAAATGGCGGTGCCGGCTCTTAACTTAATTGTAGCGGGCGATCGAACTTCTCGAAAAGACTTTTGGCAAAAATCCGAGTTTTTGAGTTTTTACCGCTTCGCAACCGAGTCAATCGATTTTAGATTTTAGATTTTAGATTTTAGATTTTAGAATTGACCCACGGATAAGTTCGGGGGTTCCTTTATCGGATACAGGTTTTTTATTTCTCCGTCCTGAGTCTGCGAAGGAATGAATCCGGCGGCTTGTATCCTGGATGCTTTCGGTCAATGTAGAGTGCGCCGAAGACTACCTGATTAATTTTAGCAATTTTCTGGAAACCCTCTGTCTTTGGCTGAGTTTTTTTCAGACGAGAAACCTCCCAAGAGGAAGACGCTAACTCAATTAGGTATTAACTACTATTTGAAAACAATATTATTAGGAATTCTGAGCGTGCTTCAACAAAATAGAAGTTTAGGGGAACAGGCGATCGACAAAGTGGCCGAGATTGCTATTGCTAGCAAATTAGACGAATCCGAAACTTTGTCTGTCACAGTTAACACCGATCCGGGCCAGCTAGCCCAGGGAGAAGTAGAGGCCGTTGCGGTTGAGGGCAAAGGATTGGTAATGCAACAAGATTTGCGCGTGGAAGAATTGCAAATTCACGTCAAGGATATTGCTGTCAATCCCCTCACCGCTATGTTTGGTAAAATTGAACTGAATGGGCCTGCCTTCGGTGGGGCGCGCGCAGTTTTAACAGAAAGCGATATCAACCGCGCTTTTAATTCCGAATACATCAGCAGGAAACTGAAAAACTTAAAAGTTACTGTTGAGGGACAACTGCTGACAATAGACGTTAAAACTATTGAGTGCCAATTGCTAGACGGAAAAATCGCTTTAAATGCTGAGGTATTGGTGCGAGAAACTGCCTCCACGGAAAAAATTTATTTTACATCAAAACCTCAGATCGCAGCGGGCGGTTGGGCAATTTCTCTTCAGGATGTCGAGTATCCCGAAAACAAGGAATTTTCGCCGGAGTTAACTGAAGCTTTGGCTGACAAAGCTGGTGAAGTTTTAAACTTGCGAAATTTTGAACTTGAGGGAATGTCCCTGCGAATTCAGCAGCTAAATGTGGAAGCTGGTGTGCTGACTTTGCAAGCTGAAGCGAAAGTCGAAAAATTCCCTAATTAAGTAAGAGCTTTTAGGGTGTGTCAGAAACAAAAAAGCTCTTCAATTCCAGCAACTATTGGAACTGGCGCACCCTACCATTATGCTTTGCTTGGGAAAAATCTCCGCCGTTAATGAAATCCCTCTAAAGTTATAAAAAAGTCGGTAGCAACCCGCACCAAAATATCACCGCCGTTAGAGGCAGGCATGGGGAGTTGACTTTTACTCTTGACAAGTAGTAGTAAAAATTTGGAAAAGTTTTGTGAACACTGTAACTGCTTTTTTTAAAAGACTGCGTATCGGTCAATTTTTGAGTCAATTTTTGACTGTATTTATGGCAGGTGTGCTGCTGTTTATCAGCACCGCTTGCAATTCGGGCGATGTTCGAGGTGCTCGGCCTGACAATCCTCCCGTTCAAGCTGGAGGAATGAATAACCCTCACAAGGGTGGCGGTGATGGATACACGAATTATAAAACCTCCACCGATCCTAAAGTCAATCAATCGCCTGCTCAAGCAGAAAAAAATCGGGCTGATTTGTCGATTATAGGCGATCGTCTCCTGGCTGCGACTACCGCTGAATCTAATTCCTCAAAGCTGCTTTATCCCGGTTCTGCACCGATGGAAACGGACAAGTTCGACCTCGAACTCGGCGGAGATAAAACTCTGTTAGAAGCGCCAGACGGACAGCCGGCTAAGGCTCAACCCGTATTCGATCGCAGCGATCCCGATGCCAATATTTTAGAGAGAGTAGGCGCCGCCTTTAAGGATGCTTCTGGTTTCCTCCAAGATAGCGCTGAAGATGCCAAGGAAAGCTCGGTGACGAAACTCAATCCGCTGCAAAAATAAGCAATTAAAACTGGCGCGGTATAGCCAATTTGTAGGGGCTTTTTCTGAATAGTCCCTACACAATATTCACAAGACTTACCCAGAACTTCTATATCAGTCTTACGCGCAGCATCTGTAGGTGCACTGGGCGCACCTTACGCTATATGTATCGTCTAAAACTACTTTTTAGCCTTATGCCTGTATATGTAAAGTGCTTAGGGACGCACCTGATTGTAGATTTTAGATGGGGATTTTAAATTTCTAGGACTTGTGCAAAAAATGGGAAAATGAACCATTGAAATTGCAGCGCTCCGGCTGGCACTGACAAACTCGCACTGACCGAGTTTTTTCATTAATTAATGCACAAGTCCTGCTTTTATTGCTCTAAAGAAACTTTGTTTTATTTACCTTTGGAGTCAGAAACATCAGCAATCAAATCGTCTTTATCAACTTTCGGTACAAAATCAGGACGTTCTTTGGATTCCCAACCGGGTGGGCGCTTGGAGTTGTACCAGGCGATCGAGCCGATCGTAACTGCGGCAATAAAGCCAGCGACAAGAACTGCTATTGGGGTCGTCAAGCTGACATCTGTCATGATAGTTAAATCCTTATCTACTCTACTTTTACATTATCTTAAGTGTTAATGCCGTTTGGTTGATATATCGGAAGACAGAAAAATTGACATAATTGCCGTCATAATGTTTAGAGGTTGAAAATAGGAGAGCTGATTTTATGCCGTTGGGGACAATAGCATTGCTGTTTGCTGCTAGTTTCAGCCTGGGTGCTTTACCGCTAACGGGATGGGCGGTACGAGTCTTTACCCGCCGAGATTTGAGGGCGCTGGGCACGGGGAATGTGGGGGTGTCGGCTGCTTTCATTCACGGGGGGAAATTAGCGGGAATTGCGGCGGTGTTGGCGGAAATTGCCAGGGGTATTCTGCCGGTGTTGGCGGGGCGATTTTGCTTCCCGGATGCACCGGCGATCGCGATCGCCCTGTTAATTCCTCTAGTGGCGGGCAGATATGCGATCGCCCGAGGTGGAGGTGTGACCAACGCTGTTTGGGGTCTTTTGGTATTTTCGCCGCCGGTGGCTGTATCATCGGGCATTTGGGGGCTGCTGGTGTGGGGTTTGGCACAGCGGTGGTGGGGTGAGGGCGATCGGGCGAGACTATTTGCTTCCCGTTGCGGATGTCTGTGTACTCCTATCTGGGTTTGGGTGTGGCGACAATCAATGCCCGAATTTTTAGCAGCAGCAGGATTAGCTTTGTTGTTAGCAGCAATTAATTTCAGTCAAGGTGACGATATGGCTTTATCTAAATCAGAACAATTGTTTTCTCTTGATGACTCGTTAGATGCTGCAATCTGCGGCGATAAAGCTGCTAAATTGTCTCAACTCAAACGCGCAGGTTTTAATGTACCCTCTGGTTGGATATTATCACAAGAAGCGGGCATCGGGCATCGGGCATCGGGCATCGGGCATCGAGGAAATAGTGAGGAATTGTCAATTCCTAATTCTTTAATCGAAAATCTAAAATCCAAAATCCAAAATCGAATGATTGTGCGTTCTTCTGCTGCGGGAGAAGATGGCGATACGAGTTCTGCCGCCGGACAATATCAAACTATTGGCCCTGTTTTCACTGAAGCAGAATTGCTCGACGGCATTAATCGCTGCCGCCAGTCTTATTGGACTTCCGAAGCCGTTGCTTACCGCCGACAGCGACAATTGCCCGACACCCAAATAGCTGTATTAATTCAGCCTTATATTGACAGCCAGTTTGCGGGAGTCATGTTCAGTCGCAATCCTTTAGATGGCGGTTCCCAGGTAATTATAGAAGCATTACCGGGAGGAGCAGAATCTGTCGTTGGCGGCCAATGTACTCCGGTTCATTTAGAAATTGATTTTAGTAAACCTGAATCCTTAGAAAAAAAATTAACTGAAATCCAAGAAAATTCAATTATTTCTCCACCGATTTTAGCAGAATTGGTGAAACAAGCGCAAGCAATTGAAGCATTTTTTCACGGAATTCCGCAGGATATTGAGTGGAGTTGGGACGGGGAAAAAGTGTGGATTTTGCAAAGTCGCCCAATTACTAATTTGCAGCCTTTTTGGACGCGCACTATTGCAGCAGAAGTGATTCCCGGTGCAATTCGCCCGCTAACTTGGTCGATTAATCGGCCGCTGACTTGCGGGGTTTGGGGGGAGATTTTCAAGGTGGTTTTGGGCGATCGCGCCCGTGGCTTAAACTTTAATGAAACGGCAACTTTGCTCGGTTCTCACGCCTATTTTAATGCGACTTTGTTGGGCGAAATCTTTCGGATGATGGGATTGCCAGAGCAGGGTTTGGAATTTTTGCTGAGAGGGCAAAAAATGGGCAAGCCGCCTTTGGGGAAGATTTTGCCTTCTTTGCCTGGTTTGTGGCGTTTGGTGCAGCGGGAGAGGGCGCTGAATGCAGAATTTAAGGGCGATCATACTTCTATTTTCCTCCCGGCACTGCAAAGTCTGGAGAAGGAAGAAGGAAGTTCGGCAACGGATTTAACGGAATTGTTGGAGAGAGCGGAGCAAATTCAGGAGTGGCTGAAACCGATTACTTACTACAATATATTAGGGCCGATCGGGCTGGCTATTCGCAAGGCAATTTTTCGCGTTAATGATGATTGGCTGGCTAATGACACCGCTCCTGAAATTGCTTCTGTGCGAGCTTTGCAGCAGTTGGCTCAGAAATTGCGGCAAGCTGCTGTTTCGCAGTCTGACGAAACTGTTTCAGTCGCACATTTAGCACAGACATTTGCGGCAAGTCCGGCTTTACAAGGAGACTTTGAAAAGTGGCTTGATATTTACGGATATTTGAGCGAGGTGGGAACGGATATCGCTGTTCCTACTTGGCGAGAACAACCGGAAGTTTACCAAAAACTGCTAATAAATATGGCTCAAAAAGCCGAAACTAATTTAGTCGAAAAGCGGAAATTAGGATTGACTTTTGGGCAGAAGTGGCGACTAGATAAATGTCAGGAAAGAGCGATCGTCAAAAACGAAATTAGCGAAATTTACGCGCGGTTGTTGGCTCATTTACGGTGGACTTTTTTGGAGATTGAAGCTTGCGGGTTGGGAATGCAGGTGTTTCAGGAAAACGGGGATATTTTTTATCTGGAATTTGGGGAAATTCAGCAGTGGATTCGCAGCGGCGCGAGTGTTTCTTTTCAGGATACAATTAGGGAAAGGCGCGATCGCCTGGTAGCCGATCGCGATCGCCCGATTCCCCCTGTTGTATACGGCAATTTGCTGCCAAATTCTCACAGAAGGGCGATCGACTCCGCAACATCGGAAACTAATATCATCCAGGGAATTCCAGCAAGTATTGGTAGTGTCGAAGGCTTTGTCAAGATTTGCCGCACTGCGAGCACGGATTTAGGAGAAAATGCGATCGCAGTAGTTCCTTACACCGATGCAGGTTGGGCACCGCTGCTATTAGGAGCAACAGCAATTATCGCCGAAGTTGGCGGCCAACTATCTCACGGAGCAATAATCGCTCGCGAGTACAAAATTCCCGCAGTTATGAATATTGCTGAGGCTACAACTCGCTTCCGAGACGGTCAAAAAGTGCGAGTAGATGGGTATCTCGGCACTGTAGAACTGCTGGAATAATTAGGAACAGGCAAGATGCCTGTTCCACAAAGAGTTGATTTCTTGTGGAACAGGCATCTTGCCTGTTCCTAAAAAGATTATTGAAAATGGTGCAACATCTCAGCAATCTCGTAAACCCGTCCCAACTTTCCTAGGCTGTTAAGAAATTCTGGAGAACATAATTCCCCAGATTTCTACCCGCACTCAAACCATTTACGTTAGCACTCATGAAATGAATCCCTCCGTAAATTCGACTTATACCCGATTCGTCGGCCGCTTCGCTGAAGTTTTGATAGGTTCGCAAAGTGTTGACAGATGGATCGCCTCGATCGGCAAAGCCGTAATCTGAACCAAATACAGCACTCATAACAGGATCAGCGGCACCACTAAAGGTACTGTGGCCCGAGGTATACTCAGGGAACGGCGGAGTAGTTAGCAGAGGCGTCCACAGGGGGTCGGCTGTCGTGTTGGGGTTGTTGTCTGTGTCAGCTTGGCGGATAGCTGTCAGCGGCCGCCATAAATTGTACTGGTACTTGGCATCCCAGCAACTAATAGCTGCATCGGCGAGAGCAATATTCAGCAGGGCGAATAAGCGGGCGCTATCTTCTAAGGATTGACCAGTGAGAGTCGCTGTTTCTTCGGCGATTTGATTCCAGTGGCCCGGAGGCGTAAACGTCCCAGCGCCGTTGGCCCAGAATTTTGCGATCACAGTTTGGTCTGGGGTGCGCGTAAGACTGTCACTTTTGCCGATTTCTTGGACGTAGTTAACTTCCTCTGCGTACTGCGCGCTGTCAAGGGCGGGCGGGGCAGCCGGGCGGAACTGAGAACCGCTAGTCATCGCAAAGGGAGTAACTTCTCCCCACTGTGGTGCCAGCGGGGCGGCAAGGGCGGGGGGAGTCGGCACCCAACTGCCAAGGTTGCTTGAGGGGTTGTACTCCACTACTTTGGCGATGCCGTCTGTATTCCGCGAACTGATAATTTGGTCAGCAACTTGCTGTCCGAGGGCAATCCCGTCTTCTTTAGCTTTGCCGTCGGTAATTTTAGCTAAAGACGATGCGTATACTTCGTTGAATGTGGCTGCTTGCGCTGGGTAGACGCTGACTAAGACGCCGTGGGCTGCTGCGGCTGTGGCAGCTTCTGCTGATGTGCCTGCTGGTGCATCTATGTTGACCCGGTAAGGGCTGTATTTTTTGCTGATCGAGTTAACAGCATCGTGAATGGCTGCGTGAACCATTGCCATGTTGCGGGAGGCGAGGGGAGGCGCGGTACTGTCTGTCCGCACTGCATTCAGCATGACTCCGTTCCACTCAATGACAGGGTTTCCCGATAGCTGATTGGTGAATTGGTCGCGGTTGATTGTGTTGCTGTTGACTCCCGGCAATACTACTACATACTCGCCCGTGAGTTTGTCTTGAATTATGGTGCTGTTGCTGTTAGCGCCGGTGCCTTGCTGGATGTTTAAATCTTCAAAGCCCAGGCCGTCTAGCAATCGAATTTTGTCATTCCCGTTGCCGAAGTCGGCGATGTAGTCGGCTGTGACTACAGTTGGGCCACCGCTGCCTTTAGCAATGGCAAATATATCATCGCCTGTGCCACCACTCATGGTATCGCTGCCTGCGCCACCGTAGATGAGATCGTTGCCGGAATCGCCACTAATTAGGTCGCTGCCTTTGCCCCCCCAGAGGATGTCGTCGTCTGCACCACCAAAAATCGTATCGTTACCTTGGTCGCCACAGATTTTGTCTTTGCCGACATCGCCTTCGAGATAGTCGTCTCCGCTGTTGGCATAAATTATGTCGTTGCCATCCAAGGCGTTAAATCTGTCTGGTTGGATGGTTCCTTCAAGATAGTCAAAGTTAGGACTGGGGGTCAGGGATGCCATGTTTATTTATTGGATATTTTGATTAAAGCGCAAAGGTTCGTACCATCTGTAGATGCTTAGGTGTGTTTACCCCTTATTTAATAATATTAAACTTTCTGGTTGAGACGTAAACGTCACAACCAAGCTTTATTTAAAATTTAACGGGCTTTTTATGAAGTTTTGCGCTTTGAATATCCGTAAATATACAGACATTAAAACTGACTCAGATACTGCAAGGTTGCTAATTTTTCACAAAAAAAACAGTTTTTTTATATTTAGAGCAAGATACTTTTTACCAGCATAAAAGGCGCGGATTGTGTAACTGAGTAAGTAAATATTTATTAAGCACTCCTCAAAGCTGCGATCGGGTCTAGTTTGGCGGCTTGGCGGGCGGGGACAACGCCGAAGAAGAGGCCTACTGCACCGGATACACTGACAGCCAGGGCGATCGCCACGGGTGATATTCCAGCTTGCAAAGGCGTGAAATTACCTACAAGCAAGATACCGCCGACACCTACGCAAGTACCGACTATCCCTCCGGCAGCGGATAAAATTACAGCTTCGACAATAAATTGAAATAAGATGTCTTGTTGGGATGCGCCGATCGCCTTTCTGAGCCCAATTTCCTGAGTGCGTTCGCTAACGGACACAAGCATAATGTTCATAATCCCAATTCCGCCGACTAATAGGGAAATGCTGGCAACAGCAGTTAACATCAGAGTCAAAGCGCCGGAAATGGCCCCCATTCTTGCCATTAAATCTTTCTGATTTCTGACAGTAAAATCATCTTCGGTAGTAATTTTGTGCCGCAATCTCAGCAGGTTTTCCACCTGAAATTGCGCCGCGTCCATTTGCGATTCATCTTTAATCGAAATAAATATCGATGTGACAGCCAAACCGTAGGGAGATGTGCGCCCGACTATGCGATTGGCCATTGTGGTGATCGGCACAGCGGCGGAATTATCAAAATTCGTACCAAAAGATGTGCCTTTGGGCGCCAATACTCCAATTACTTTGACGCTGACATTTTTGATCCGCACTTGTTCGCCCAAGGGATTTGTATTGCCAAAAAGTTTCTCGGCCAATTCTGAACCGAGCACTACAACTTGGTTACTTTGCTTAACATCAAGTTCGGTCAAAAACCGCCCTTTTGCCATTTCAAAGCTTCTAACTTCTAGAAACTCTGGAATTGTGCCAAAAATTAGAGACGAAACATTTTTGTTGCTGTAGCGAACTATTTCGGAACTGTTAAGTTCTGCTGACACGCCTTGAACGGATGGGACTTGAGTTGCGATCGCCTTTGCATCTGGCAGTACGAGAGTTTGAGGCGCACTTGAGATGGTACTTCGCCTCGCGTTGGGAACTCCAGGCCTCACGATTAATACATTTGTACCCAGGGATTGAACTTGTCCTGCTACAAATTTTTGAGCTCCTTCTCCAATTCCAATCATCGCAATTACTGAGGCATTGCCGACAATCATCCCGATCATTGTTAAACTGCTGCGAGTTTTGTTGGCTAGTAGCGTTTGACCGGCCATTTTGACGCTTTCAATAAAATTCATAATTTGGGAATTGGGAATTGGAAATTTAGAATTGGGCATCGGGCATCGCGCATCGGGCATCGGGCATCGGGCATTGGTAATTGAAACCAACAAATAACCAATGACTACTGACTACTGACTACTGACTTCTTAAGCACTTCTCAATGCCACAATCGGGTCGAGTTTAGCAGCTTGTTTTGCAGGTACGATGCCGAAAAATAAGCCGATACTGCCGGAAACACCGACTGCAAGTGCGATCGCCATTGGGGAAACACTAGCTTGCAGGGGAGTAAAAGCAGCTACTAAAAGCACACCGCCGATACCGAATCCAGTGCCGATCGCCCCGCCTGCTGCTGACAAAATCACAGACTCTATCATAAACTGAATCAGGATATCCTGCTGAGAAGCTCCGATCGCCTTTCTCAATCCAATTTCCTTCGTGCGTTCGGTAACAGAAACCAGCATGATATTCATAATCCCGATGCCGCCTACAAACAGCGAAATTGCCGCCACAAAAGCCAACATCAACGTCAAAGCACCAGTAATACTGCCCAAAGTATTCATTAAATCTTTCTGGTTGCGAACAGTAAAATCATCCTCTTTAGTAATTTTATGACGCAATCTGAGCAAATTTTCTATTTGAAATTGGGCAGCTTGCATCATACTTTCATCTTTAATGGAAACCGAAATAAATGTTACTTTTGTACCGTAGGGAGACGAGCGACCTACGATTCTATTTGCCATTGTTGTTAGTGGCAAATAAACATTCATATCTTGATTGTCGCCAAAACTTGAGCCTTTAGACTGCATGACACCAATCACTTGAAAACTCGAATTTTTGATGCGGATGTATTGACCAATTGGCTGTGTATTACCAAACAATTGTTCGGCTGCTTCTGAACCTAAAGCAACCACATTTTCTTGTCTTTCTAAATCTAATTTGTTTAAAAAACGACCTTGGGCAACATCAAAGCTTCTGACGGTCAGAAATTCGGGAGTAGTTCCGACAATGGAAGATGAGACATTTTTGTTGCGGTAGGTAACGAGTTGACTATCATTGAGAGTTGGTGCGACTTCTTCGACAGAAGCAACTTGAGATGCGATCGCCTCTGCATCTTCCACTACTAAAGTCTGGGGCGGAATCACCGGGCGGCTTTGTGCTTCAGGACTTCCGGGAATAATAAATAGCAAGTTTGAACCCAGAGAGTTAACCTGTCCTTCGATAAATGTTTGAGCTCCTTCGCCGATACCGATCATCGAAATGACAGAAGCATTGCCGATGATAATTCCTAACATCGTCAAGGTGCTGCGAAGCTTGTTTGCCATCAAAGTTGTGACAGCCATTTTGACGCTTTCAACAATATCCATAATTCGATTTTAGATTTTAGATTTTAGATTTTCGATTGGGGATTATTCGATTTTAGATTTTAGATTTTAGATTTTAGATTTGGGATTGGATTATTCGATTTTAGATTTTAGATTTGGGATTTGGGATTTGGGATTGGGATTATTGGTGTCAACTTAATATTTAAACCCATAATAAACTCGCTTGTAGCCGAGTCTCGATCCCCCTAAATCCCCCTTAATAAGGGGAGTAGGGGTTGACTTTGAATACTCTTGTCCCCCCTTGTTAAGAGGGACTTTGACTGCTCTTGTCCCCCCCTTCTTAAGGGGGGTTAGGGGGGATCTCCGGGGAAAGAAAACACCCTAGAGCGATCGAGATAAATAATACCCCATGCCCTATGCCCCATGCCCTATTTCTGATTCTTGATAATATCCTCCAGCTTTTTACCTTGAGGAAGTTCGGTAAAAACGCGATCGCCCGCTTTTGCACCCTCCAAAATCTGAATCTTGTTGCCAATAGTCGATCCAACCGTAACAGGCTTAAACTGCGGCTGTTGTTTCTCATCAGGAACCAGCACACCAGTTTGACCTTTATTAGTCACAATTGCCACCGTCGGCACAACTAAAGCATTGCTCAGCTTTTGACCAACAAATCTCAAATCTACATTCATCCCCGATTGCAAGAAATCCTTGCCCGTATCAATGGCAACTCGCACTTGAAATAGCGTCACATCCCGTTCCTTAACAGCTTCCGGCGCAATTAATTTAACGCGACCTTTAAACACTTTATCTGGATAAGCATCAGCCACTATTTCAACTTCTTGACCCGATTTAATTTGACTGATATCAGCCTCCGGGACTTTCGCCAAAACCTCCACATCTCTAGCTAGAGCGACAATCGATGTCGAAGTTGCCGAAGTAGCTTCCGATGCCGAAGTGGCCGGAGTTACAAAAGCTCCTTGAATGGCGTATCTTTGGGTAATAATTCCAGCAAAAGGAGCGCGAACTTTCGTATCTTCTAACTGCACTTCTTGAAAGCGGACTTGAGCTTGAGCTTCCTCTAATTCAGCTTGAGCTTGAGCTATTTCTTCCGGGCGAGAACCGTTTTCTTGTGCCGCCAATTGGCTTTTGGCTTCAGCAACTGCTGCTTCGGCTTTGGCGATTTCTTCTGGACGGTTGCCGTTTTCTAGCTGCGCTAATTTGCTTCTAGCTTCGGCAACTTCTGCTTCAGCTCTGGCAATTTCTTCCGATCGCGTGCCGTTTTGCAATTGGTTCAATGCTTGCTGCTCGACTTGCACAGCAGCTTGCAGTTGCTTAATTTGCGACTCCCGACTTTCTTGTAGTTGTTGCAGGCGTCTTTGAGATTCTATTAATTTAGCTTGGGCAGTGCGATTTTCTTTAATTAATTCATCCAGTTTATCTTTAGCCAGAGCACCTTCTTCAACTAAAGGTCGGTTGCGTTCCACCCGTTGAGCTGTTAGTTCGGCTTGGGCTTTACTCGAGTCAATTTGCGTTTGTGCTTGGGCAATTTCTTGTTTGACACTACCAGTTTGAGCGTCTGCTAAACGAGCTTGAGCTTGGGCTAAACGAGCTCGCCCTTGGCTGACTTCTTCAACACGGCTGCCGGCTCGCAGTCGTTGCAAGCCAGCTTGAGTTTGCTGCAAGCGGGCTCTGGCTCCTGCCACTTCTTCAACGCGGCTGCCGGCTTGGGCTTGCGCGAGACTGGCTTCGGCTTGATCTAAGCGCGCTCGGGCGCTGGCGATGTCTTCCGATCGATTCCCGGCTTCAATTTTGGCGAGTCTAGCTCGCACGCTAGCTTCGCGGGCTTTAGCTTGAGCGAGTTGAGCTTCTACATCGCGGCTTTCCATGCGGGCCACGATTTGTCCTGCTTCGACTTTATCGCCCTGTTCGACAAATAATTCTGCGATCCGGCCGGAGCCTTTAGGGCTGAGATTCACGCGCTGTACGGGCTGCACGGTGCCGCTCGACGTGATCCGCACCGTGAGGTTTTGCGCCTCCACCGGCACTGTCATAGTGGCGATCGCATCTACTTTCGGCTGCGATCGACTTTTTGCTATATATATTGTGGTCGGTACAGCTAGCAACCCGGCTGCAACCAACCCAATCGCCCACCGCTGCGGTTTGCGCGCGGGTTTCTTCGGAGACTGCTTTTGGGCGGTTTTTTTATCTGCAATTTTGGTCTCTGCGGCCTTGGTGTCTACAGTCTGATTGGTGTCTACAGTCTGAGTATCTTCCACCTTGACCTGAGCAGTTTCCTTTTTAGGGCTAACGATCATACCGACTCACCTAATTTAATCTCAGGATTACCTTAAAGGTAAAATTTTTGCTGATGCTTGGCATCGTCTTTCAGACTCATCCGATCGGGTGATTTATAAAAAGTTCCCCAACCAGCACCTGTAAACAATTATAGCTAATCTTTGCAAGTTATTAAAAAATGTTAAGTTTTTTCAGCCAAAAGAGGTGGATCTAAACAAAATCGCTCCTGGCTGCTGGCAAAAGAAAATATATTTTAATAAATAATATCATTTTTGGGAGATCGGGGCGCGCGCCTGAGCAGCAACAAAGGCGGATCTGGCAGCGGGCGATCGACTACAGTACGTCATTGCGGACTCGTGTTAGCTATCGCAGCGGGATCTGCCAGTGCTAAGCTCGTAACGACACAGTATGGACACACTTAATTCTCATAAACCCGGTTTCACGGTTAGCGGTGCGTAAGTCCTGAATACATATCCGCCCTGTGCCCACAACAGGTTAAAATATTTTTCAAATCCGTTAAAAATGGAAAATAAAAACAATGAATCGTCCTCAAAGCGTAACAGTTTTGGCAATATTGCAGCTAATTAGCGGCGTCTTCAGCCTCCTTGACGGCTTGTTCATCTTACTTTTTGCTGGCATTTTTGGCGGTATCGGTGCGGCTGTCGGCGGGGCGAAAGTTGGCACTGTAATCGGGGGCTTCATTGCAATTTTTGCGGGAATCAGTTTTATTTTAGGCCTCCTCTCCTTACTCTTAACTTGGGGTTTGTTTCAACTCAAAAATTGGGCTTGGACGGGAACGTTAATTGTCCATATCATCGCCACCCTCGCGCAAATTGCCAAAATGTTTGGCAGCGGCGGTACAGCAGTCAATTTTTTAACTCTGGGTTTTGCTGTGGCTAGCATTTACTACCTCTTGCGGCCGGATGTTAAACAAGCATTTCGTGTCTGATTTCCTTTAAATTAACGGTACTGAATTCTCGGATCGAAAAAAGCATAGGAAATATCAACCGCCAGATTAATCAGTACAAAAGTCACAGACACAAAAATTACTCCTCCTTGGACAATTGGGTAATCCCGCGTCAGAATACCGCTATAAATCCAAGAACCAATTCCCGGCCACGAGAAAATCGTTTCAGTCAGAATAGCGCCGCCTAAAAGAGTGCCGAACTGCAAACCGATAGTTGTGACGATCGGCAAAAACGCATTTTTCAAAGCGTGTTTCAAAATCACCCAATATTCCGGCAATCCCTTCGCCCTAGCAGTACGGATGTAATCTTGAGAAAGCACTTCCAGCATCGCAGAACGAGTGATGCGAGCTATAATCGCCAGAGGAATAGTTCCTAAAGTCAAAGCTGGCAAGATTAAATGGGCGATCGCATCCCGCAAAGCCGCCAAATCCCACCTCAGCAAAGAATCCAAAACATAAACACCCGTAATCGACTTAAAACCAAACCCCAAATCTACACTAATTCGCCCGCTAGGAGGCAGCCATTTCAGATAAACAGCAAACAAATAAATCAACATCAATCCCAACCAATACACTGGCAAAGATACGCCAATTAACGAACCACTCATAGCGAGATTGTCCAGCCAGCTATTTTTCCGAACAGCCGCCAAAATCCCCGCCGGAATTCCAATAATAAGTGCCACCAACATCGCCACCACAGACAGTTCAAAAGTAGCAGGCCAGCGACTTGTAATTTCATCAATTATGGGAATACCGCTAATAATACTATTTCCCAAATCCAAGCGCAGCAAACTCCATAAAAACACTAAATATTGCAAAGGCAAAGGCTGATTCAAACCTAATCTCGCTCTCAAAATTTCCACCTGTTCGGGAGTTCCCCGTTCTCCCAAAAGCACTGTAGCTGGATCTCCTGGTATCAAATGCAAAAATATAAATACTAGCAGAGTGATTCCGAAAAGGACTGGCAATAGTCCCAGCAAGCGTTTAGCAATATAATTAATCATTTGTTTTAATTAGACATAGCGCAAGTGGTTCGCTACTTCTTTTAGGAACAGAACTTAAACCTCTCCGACTTCTGGTGTTGTTTCTGCATCTACCTGCTCAAACTTGACTTTGTTGTATATATCTGCTATTGAAATTTGAAACGGTATTGAAGCGAGCGCGAGCGCCTCATCCAATTCATTGTACTCAGCAAACGACCATCGTTTATTATCCCTCTTAGAAAAATGTTCGATATATCTCCGAGTTTGGTCGAGCAATAAGTATTCCTCAACAGTGGGAATTGTGCGGTATCCTTCAAATTTTTTACTGCGATCGTATCCTTTAGTTGAAGCTGACAAAACCTCAATAATTACTCTGGGATTGGTAATCGTATCCGTGCGGTTATTATAATACTCCGGCTTTCCAATCACTACCATCACATCGGGATAGGTATAGATGCGCTTCTTGGGTATCCACAAGCGGACATCACTCATGAAAACATCATAATCCTCTGTTTTGAAAGCAAAATTTAACGCGGCATAGAAATTGCCAGCAATCCGATTATGATTGGTAGAGCCACCTGCCATAGGAAATATTTCACCATCAATGTATTCGCTTTTGCAGTCAGCAGCCTCTTCTAATGCTAGATATTCCTCGATCGAGTAGTATCGCTCTTCAGTAAGTTGCATAGTTCTCTGGGAGCATTTAACTGAGAATTTTGTCTAGTCTAACATTTTTGGGGCGGATTTTACAAATAATATTTAATACAATGACTAATGACTAATGACTGCTGACTAATGACTAACATCCTCAAAAGACTCAGACCCCAAAGGACTCGGAATCCAACCTTGAATATTCTTGCGTTTCCCTAAAAGTGGCTGCGAATGTACGATCGGCAAACGCACAGCTTCCCCATGCAAAATCTGGCTAACTTCCGCATAAATTTTCGCCCTAGCTGCTTTATCCCCACTCGCCCTCCCCCGATCCAAAAGTTCCAGAACTTTCGGATTTTTCCAATTTCCCAAATCCGCCGTCGAACCCGGCCCGAAGTGAGGATAATAAAAATTGTCTGGATCGCCATAATCGCCCGTCCAACCCAACATAAAAGCTTGAAAGCCGGGAGGTTTAAGCCGATCGGCTAAATAAGCAGACCAATCCTTTGTCAGCAATTTTACCCGAATCCCGATCGCGCTCAAATCCGCCGCCAAAGCCTCAGCGATCGGCTTCGGCGTGGGAAAATAGGGACGGCTGACCGGCATATACCACAAATCCAAATCAAAACCGTTCGGATAACCAGCTTTCGCCAGCATTGCTTTAGCTTGCTGCGGGTTAAATTCATAATCTTTAACTTGATCGGACACCGCCCAATTCAGCGCAGGCGGAAGAAATTGCGAATCATGTTTTCCGAGTTCTCCCCAGAAAGCTTGGACTATGGCGGGCTTGTTAATTGTTTGGGCGATCGCCCGCCTGACTTCCGGTTTTGACAAAGGTTCGTAACTCGGATTTAACCCTAAATAACCGACATTAAAAGAAGGTCGCACAACAGCTTCTAAATTAGGATCTCCTTGAACTTCTTGCAGTTGATCCGGCGTTAAATCCACAGTAAAATCAAGTTGTCCTGCTCGCAACTGAGCCAGTCTCGCCGCCGGATCATCAACAAAACGAACTACCAATTGATTGACTTTTGGCGTCCCAGTTTTCCAATAACTCGGATTTTTCTCCAAAACAATGCGATCGCCCGATCGCCATTCCTGAAACACAAAAGGCCCCGTACCCACCGCCAGCGACCCCGGAGTGCCGTACTTAGCACCCGCTTTTTTCACCGCCGCCGGACTCGCCATCCCGAAATAAGCGGAACCTATCGCCGAGGGAAAAGCCGCAAAAGGTCGATTCAAAACAAATTTAATTGTAGACTTATCAACAACCGCCACATCTTTTACTAAAGAATCTTTTTCTCCCTTAAACCCGCCAAATAAATTTTTCCAAATCGGATAAGTCTTGCCCGCTTCTCGAAAACCGTTAGGATTTTTGGCATCCCACCAGCGATCCACATTAAACTTAACAGCTTCCGCGTCAAAATCCGTACCGTCGTGAAACTTTACCCCGGAACGCAACTTAAAAGTCCAAGTTTTACCATCTTTAGAACTTGACCATTCAGTAGCGAGACTCGGCTCAACTTCCACAGTTCCCGGTTTGAAATCAGTCAATCGATTGTAAATTTGGTCGATAACAATCACCGAATTGCCATCAGTAATATTTCCCGGTTCCAGGTTGATCGGCGGCCCGCCCGCACCGTAAACTAAAGCCCCAGCCGGAACCGGAGCAGGAGTTGTCGGAGTTGAAGAATTATTGCTAACCGTGTTTGAGGTGGTGCTGCAATTTGATAAAATTACAGCCATCCCAAAAACTAGACCTAATAAAAATAAACGCCAAGATTTTAACAATCTCATCTCAATAGCTCCCGTTTAATAGTAAATTATACTCATATCAATAAATTCTAATTTGCTCTTTCTCTCCCCTCTGTGGTCTCTGCGTTCTCTGCGGTTCATTTAGTAAATTATATATTAAAATCAAATTCCATTAAATTAACAAACCAAATAGAACACGCTGATGATATCATGTTCCAGGGCAAAATCTCAACTCACACCTTTACTTTAGGTGACGCAACCAGCATGAAAGCCAACGTTTGCTGACCCGCTAGAGGCTATCTCGAAGCCGATGCAATGCTGCACAAAAAAGGCATTCACAATTTATTCACTATCACCGAAATCAGATCGCAATTTTCAGCTAACAGCTAAAATCAAGTCCGCGTCAATAAATACAAAACCTTTACGGCGGGATGGAGGGGGTATTTGTCAACCCGCCGCGACTCAATAGGCAAAAGTCATGCGGCTGCGAATAAACTGAGGCAGCTCAACTTCATGCAGCATTTCGATCAAACCATTCTAAAACGTTTTTAACTGCTAAATCGAGCGTTTCCGGGTCTTTATAAATTAGTACCTATTAGTACAGGTTCGGTGATCCACACCTGCGGTTAGTACCCAAATCCATTTACTAATGCTAGAATCGACTAAGAAAATTATTAAAAAGTATCACCAATGAATGAAAAGGAAAGACAGGAATGGCATGAGAATGTAAAAGAAGAATTGCGAGACTTGAGAGAGAGACTGAAGGATCCCAATCTCAGTGAAGAAAAGTGGAGAATACTTGATCGAAAAGAAGACAAGCTGATTGCACAGGAGCTGAGATTATCTCTAGATTTAGAAGACTGAGAGAGTAATTCAAAATTAGTAAGTCAAGTTAAATAGGATGTCAGTGTAATTTCTGATGCCTTAAAATATTGAAAGTCAGAGCTATTACACTGACTTTCTAGCGGGCTGCCAAAAACGGCTCATTGCGAAGGCTACAAATCAAAACTCTCTTCACCAATACTTCCCAGTTCCCCGCTACCGAGAAACTCTTCCTCCTCTACTTCCTCACTCCCAGACTCGAAACTTTCCACCACAAACGGCAAACCAGCCGCCATCAAACCCCGTTGAATCAGTTCCGGCGTTTCCTCAAACAAAACAAATAGCGGATGAACAGCCTCAGCTTCATCGCTGTAAATATGTCTGTAGCGCTGTGGCATCACCCATTCGTAACCTTTATCCAGCCAAACCTGAGACTGCCGCCAGCGGCCAAGCAACTCAGAAAACTCTTCGCCCGGACGATGAATGAAAATCAAAATTTCCACTCCAATTTTAACTTTCCATTCAGGATCGCACATCAAAATCGCCAAATCGCAGGGCAAACAAACTGCCTGTCCGGGCGATATGCTAGTGCCGCTGCTTCCGGCATAAGAGACCCCGTCCCGCAAGCGCGCAATTGGCAAAGGAATTGTGATTAAACTCTCATGGGCGCGGCGGATACTCGGAATCATTTCCATGTAAACCCGATATTTTTTCAGCAGGGCGATCGCGGCAGAAGATTCGCTGTACTCTGCTAGTAAAGTCTCGTAATGTGATTGTTTAACAGACATTTTCAAACCAAAGAATAAGTAATTACTAATTGCTGCTAATTGCTAATCGATCGCTTCTCGTTACTAGGAAGACCCCATTGGTGACAACTTAAGCTCAAGTTCCCCGAAGGGGGGAACTTGAGCTTGCCTCCAGGCCTTGCTGTGTAACGCGAACAGCGATTGAAGCATTGATGGCTGTGGGCTACAAATGTCGGGAGAATGCTTACAGCCTTTTTATTTACAAGGTTTGAGCCATGTGCAGTCTCAAGATTAAGCCCGATACGATGCCTCTTTGTTATTTTATGCCGCTCGCCTGAACTTCATCTGAGCCAAAAAGGTAATCTGGTCTGTAATGTTTGACTCTGGGAGCAACATCAGACGTGAGAGTGTCAATTCCCCAAGCTCAAGATCGCCATCCGGCAATCTTAGTGCTCATAAGATTGCTCATAAGTCAACATAAAACCTAAATTTTTACAAAAATCGGCTAATTTTAAAGACTTGCTAAAGCAATGAGGGGTTGTACCCCCCATAAGTTAGAGTCTGATCATTATAGATGCACCCTGATGGCTTTCCCGTTCCACAAGAGCGGGATTTTTATTATTGGAAAGCCGGAGCGTGAAGTTTCACGCTACTACAGATAAAATGACGTGGGGATGCCAAGATTAAAGATATAGCAGAGCTAAAGCTCAAACTAGGGTGCCGATCGATCGAACCTCACCCCTAACTCTGCGAAATAACCCAAAGGCGGTAGCATAGTTTGGGAAACGGCATCAACTGAAGATGAACTTAGCGCCAGCAACAGTCCTGCAACAGGGCAAATACACAATTAACGCCACTTTAGGCATAGGAGGGTTCGGCATCACTTACCGAGCTATCCACACCCATTTAAACCAAACCGTCGTACTCAAAACCCTCAACGAAAGTCTGCGCCAACACCCAGAATCTGCCCAATTTCAGCAGCAGTTTATTGCCGAAGCCCAACACCGATCGCGGTGTCAGCATCCCAACATAGTCAGGGTAATCGACTTTTTTGAAGAAGCCGGACAGTCTTTTATTGCAATGGACTACATTCCGGGCCAAACTCTCGCCCAAATAGTCGAAACCGATGGGCCGCTCCCAGAAGCCCAGGCCCTGCACTATATTCGGCAAATAGCCTCAGCCTTAAGTACAGTTCACCACAGCGGATTGCTGCACGGAGATATCAAGCCAGAAAATATTATCCGGCGAGCCGATTCTCACGTAGTAATGTTAATAGATTTCGGAATTGCCCGCGGCTTTACCGCCGGCACCAAGCAAACCCACACCAACTTGCTCTCCCCTGGGTACGCGCCGATCGAACAATACCTCCATGACGGTAAATGTACATCGGCCACTGACATCTACGCGATCTCCGCCACCCTCTACTACTTACTCTCCGGCGTGGCGCCCGTAGCAGCACCCCTGCGCGATCGCATTCCCTTGACTGACTTACGGCAATTTCAGCCCAACCTCAGCCCAGGAATCGAGCGAGCCATCCTTCAGGGACTCGAAATCGACCCCCACAACCGCCCTCAGACAGTGGAAAATTGGCTCACCATGCTGCAAGAAACAGAGCGAGTATCAGTAAAAAGAAAAGGCAAGCAAAGTCTAAGATTGCCCGCACCTCCCCCGCCGCAGTTGACTTTTGTGGCATTTGTGGTAACGGCTGCAATTGCAGGCTGGATGGGTTTTGACCTAGCATCGCACTACAACAGCACCAGTCTCAGTAATAGTCCCAAAATTGAATCCTTCCCATCTCTCGAAGATTTGCTCAAATCCCGCGATTTATCAGAGCCGATGTTCGGACAGCCGTCTGTCGAAAGCACCCCTCTCTACCCCATCGAACTCAACAAGCTCCCCAAACCCCCCTTAGACAGCAGCAACATTCCCGAACAAATCGAGTCCTCAGAAACTAGCGCCGAACTTTCTGAGTCTCCAAACGAGGAAACTCCCGCCCCAGATCCCGAAGCGGAATCTGAGCCATCCCCGGCGCCAGAACCCGCAGAGGAGCCTTCTGAGTCCCTCATTCCAGAGCCTCAAACCGAAATCGAGCCAGAGCCCGAACCAGAAGCCGCACCGGTACCGGAAGTTGCGCCCCTGCCTCCAGAACCGCCCGCCGCACCCGCCCCACCTGCCCCTGAGAGTGCTAGCGCTGAAACCTGGCCGTCGTCGGAATCCCCGTCACCAGTAATAGCCTCGCCGATCGAGCGATCGCCTGAGCCTGCAATACCAAGCGGCAGTGACAACTATTCAGATAGTTCGATCGCACCTGATTCACCACCCCCTGTTGCAGATCCCACAATGCCTTTTCCCGAACCTGCGACAAATTAGTATGGTTTTTGTTGGTTAAAAGTGCGGACAAATACTTGGTTTTATGAGTCAGCAAATATCCGCTCAGTAGTTGAGATAATAAGGCCCTACCTAGCCAACGACTATCTTCCAAAAACTTCCGTCGAATCTGAAAATCCCAACAGTCGCCGTCTGAGTTTATCGAATATTTCCTATTCCCTCGGCAATCTAAATGCCCGCAAAAAATTGCAGGACTGTTTTCTATTTGGATTTAAATTATGTTAGAATATGTGCGCGGCGCTGAGGTGGTGTGATGTCGCGTATTAATACTGCCAAGCTGCAAACATTTTGGTACAAAGCAACCCCAACCTCGAATTTGAGCCAGTGTAAGCGACGCTTTAGGGCTACGCCGTGGCGCGTTAGACTGTTCTAAATCTCAAGAATCCCATCTCCGACACTCGGGGTGGGAGTGTCAATTCCCCCAAAATTCCTTCCTTTGGGAGCAAGCATCATCGGGGACAAGCAAGTTATAATTTGTTGCGGAAGCGCACAGAGATTTTTTGTCAGGAACTCAGGGCTAAAGCCACTGAGCTTGTAAGAAATTACAAGCTGTTCTGACCAGACCCCTCTCAGGAGGAGGCGTTATTCAGGTCACGACACCGGAGAGTGCGACGCCAGTTTTCCGCTCTGTCATCTGCAATTAAACAGTTTTAAAGTCACTGAAACAGTGTTGCAGGTCTAACAAGCCTTTATAACCAGGTCGAGGCGAACATTACCCCGCAAGGGAGGAAGGAGACAACTGTATCTCCATTGGAGGGGCAACCATACCCCTCTAACCCCGAAAGGGGATTCAAGGCGGTTGAAACCGCCGAGTCGTTTTCCTCTCAGGTCTAAAGACTCTGAGTTTCCCACTTACCGAATATTTTTTATGAGTAAACCCCCAGTTCATGCTTTTTTTGTAGGCAGAGCACTTGCCGAAGCACTGTACGAGCAATTAGAAAGCGCGGCCACCAACGCTTTCTCTGAACTCGGCAAATTTGACGCAGAACAAAGAGAACGCCTGCGGCAGTTCACCGATCGAGTTGTGGAACGGGCAAATCGAGCTTCGGATGAGGCGATGCAGACCAGAACTGGCACTGCAAGCACCACCACCATTCAAGACATCCATCCTGCAGATTTGCAAGCGACTATTGATGAGCTGCGCGCCGAAGTGGCTCTGGTGCGATCGGAATTGCAGCGTTACCGCAGCAGTTTGCCCTAGCGATCGACTCGACCACAACTATTATTTACAACGTGAGCGCACTGCTTTGCGCTCCTGCGCTCCTACTTTCAATCAAAGCAACAACATAAAATAAGCAATTTGGGAACCCAAGTGTCTGCTCTCCTTGATGACTCTGTTAATCGCCAGCGCTCCCCCAAGCACACTGGCGAAGCCGATGAGCAAAAAACTCCTAGTAAATCCTACAAAAGTAAAGCTTATCGCTGGAATCGCGAAAAATACTCCCGGAAGCGGCGCTTCTTCGACATTTGGGCCTTTGTCTTGCTCTGGCTGGCTTCCCTCTGGCTCGACAGCAAAAATTGGAGCTACTGGGGAGGCGTGACTGAAGAAAAGAAAGTTGCCAGACGCCGCTTTCAAGCTATCTGGGTTCGAGAAACACTCTTGGATTTGGGGCCAACTTTCATTAAAGTCGGCCAATTATTTTCCACCCGCGCCGACTTGTTCCCCGCAGAGTTTGTCGAGGAACTTTCTAAGCTGCAAGATAAAGTGCCTGCTTTCAGCTACGAGCAGTTAGAGGTAATTGTCGAGCAAGACTTGGGCAAGACTGTTCAAGAACTCTACCGCAGCTTTGACCCGGTGCCCCTGGCTGCTGCCAGTCTGGGTCAGGTACACAAAGCTCAACTGCATTCGGGCCCGGAAGTGGTTGTCAAGGTGCAGCGACCGGGACTGCGGAAACTGTTCGAGATCGATTTGCAAATTCTTAAGGGAATTGCCCGCTACTTTCAAAACCATCCTAAGTGGGGCCGCGGTCGAGATTGGATGGGGATTTATGAGGAATGCTGTCGCATTCTGTGGCTGGAAATTGACTATCTCCATGAAGGCCGCAATGCTGATACTTTTCGCCGCAATTTTAGCAACTGTGACTGGGTGCGGGTGCCGAGGGTTTATTGGCGGTACGCGGCTCCGCGAGTGCTGACTTTGGAATACCTGCCAGGAATAAAAATCAGCCACTACGAAGCTTTGGAAGCGGCCGGTATCGATCGTAAATTAATCGCTCAGTTGGGCGCAAAAGCTTATTTGCGCCAGTTGCTCAACGACGGCTTTTTCCACGCTGACCCACACCCCGGCAACATCGCAGTTAGTGCTGACGGTTGTCTGATTTTCTACGATTTTGGCATGATGGGGCAAATCCAGTCGAACGTCCGCGAAGGACTGATGGAGACGCTCTACGGCATTGCTTCCAAGGATGGACAGCGGATTATGGATTCTCTGATCAATTTGGGAGCTTTGGTGCCTACGGGTGATATGAGTCCGGTGCGCCGCAGCATCCAGTATATGCTGGATAACTTCATGGACAAGCCTTTTGAAAATCAGTCTGTGAGCGCGATTACCGACGACCTTTACGATATTGCCTACAATCAACCTTTTCGCTTCCCAGCTACTTTTACTTTTGTAATGCGAGCTTTTTCCACCATCGAAGGGGTGGGCCGAGGTTTAGATCCCGAGTTCAACTTTATGGAGGTGGCACAACCTTTTGCCATGCAGCTTATGACTAATGGAAATGGCCATGATACAAGTAGCAGCATTTTTAACGAAATCGGCCGTCAGGCGGCTCAGGTGAGTTCGAGTGCTTTGGGTTTGCCCCGCCGGATTGAGGAGACTATTGATAAACTCGAACAGGGAGATTTGCGGATTCGCGTCCGTTCTGCCGAAACTGAACGCTTGCTCCGCCGGATGAGCAGCGCTCAAATGGGCACGAATTATGCTTTGCTGATGAGTGCTTTTACTTTGTCGGCGACAATTTTGTTTGTCAGCAATCAGGTCTGGCCGGCTGTCGCTGTTGCCGTGCTGGCTGCGGGTGCAGGGTTTGCTCTTATGCGTTTGTTCAAGCGGATCGATCGTTTAGACCGGATGTCATAATTGTGCAATTTGCGATTTGAAATTTCAGGTTTGAGATTTCTCGCCAGCCAAAATTTGACATGGAATGTTAAGTTTTGGCTGGCTGACCACAGATTGCTGAAATTTACAACATTTACGCGCTTTGAGGCTAAAAACCCGCTTGCTGCCTAGATTTATCGCCAGCCAAACCTCTAATTTTGGGTAGAAATCCAGTTTTTTTTTGCAGGTGCTGCTGAATTTACTGGATTTACCGAAATTTTAAGATGGGATTACCATCATCAGAAAATTGGGTAGAAACCTCGTCGTTTTAGGACGGCTTTATATTACAATATAATTGGTCAACGACCCACCCGAGACGATGGATCAAACAGCCTATACGAGCGAAGTTCAGCCCGAGGTGCTGGCGGCGAAGCAAAATCGGTAGACCGGTTCAAGAGGATAGGGCAATGGTAAACATCCCTAGAATCAAAACGAAGAAGAATTCCGTTTGGTATTCGACACGTAAAAACCGCCTGGCTTGCGGGGTTAGTCTGTGGAGCGAACATAAGACCAAATCTCTTTTAGGGTGGAGGCAGTTGCGAAGAAGCAGAAATTCAAATCGTGAGGTTTGGGAATCCCCGTCCGCGACGGTCGGGGTGGAAGTCAAACGATCTACAATATGAGGTCAAGGAAGTGCAATTTTTCCAAAACTCGCGATCGCGGGCTGCAGAATTTCAAGCCCGTTCGGGATTTAAGTTTTGGAATAAAAAATCGCACCCCATTAAATTAAGCTTTCAAGTTCGATGAGTCCAATCACCCAATCTATGAAACGCTCTTTCGCAGGTAAGACAGACACAGGGCTAGTTCGTTCCGTAAATCAGGATTCGTACTACATAGACTCTGACGGGCGATTTTTCATAGTGGCCGATGGAATGGGAGGACACGCCGGAGGTCAAGAAGCCAGCCGGATTGCGACTCAGGCGATTCAATCTTATTTGCTCGAACATTGGGAAGGGCCAGAGGATTCTCCGGTGTTGTTGGAAAAGGCTTTTTTAATTGCCAATCAAGCAATTTTGACGGATCAGCTCGACCACCCAGAGCGTGCTGATATGGGAACTACGGCTGTGGTTCTCATGTTTAGGGATGAGGGCCGACCCTGGTGCGCTAATATCGGGGACTCTCGCTTGTACCGACTGCACGGCTCTCGCTTGGAACAGATTACTGAAGACCAGACTTGGGTGGCTCAGGCTGTGAAAAGAAAGGCCCTAACTCCTGACCAAGCTCGCAGTCATCCTTGGCGTCACGTTTTGTCGCAGTGTTTGGGCCGCGATGATTTGCGGGAGATAGATATTTTGCCGGTGGACGTGCAGCCTGGGGATCGCTTGCTGCTCTGCAGCGATGGCTTGACTGAAGAACTTTCCGATCCTTTGATAGCTTCGCCTCTGAAGTCGATTCGCGCCTGCGAGGGCGCTGCAAATGCTTTAATTCAAGCAGCGAAGGATAAAGGTGGACGCGATAATATTACTGTGGTGATCGTGACGATCGACCTCAAATAATATTCATCGCCCGATCGCACCCGACCATCTAAAATCGAAAAATCGAAAAATTGAACAATCTAAAATCTAAAATCTAAAATCTAAAATAGAATGACCCGCGTTATCGGTTTGATCAGCGGCACGTCGGTGGATGGCATTGATGCTGCTTTGGTGGATGTGGTCGGTTCCCAAACAGACTTGAAAGTGCAATTGGTGGCCGGCCACACTTTCCCTTATCCTGCTAATTTGCGATCGCAAATTCTCTCGGTTTGCAGTGGCTCAGCTTTGTCAATGGCTGAACTAGCCCAATTAGATGATGCCATCGCCCAAGAATTTGCGACGGCGGCATTGACAATTCAAGCAGAATATGATAAAGCCGAATTAATCGGCTCTCACGGTCAAACCGTCTACCACCGACCTGCTGGGAAAGCCCAGAAAGACAGCGCCGGTGCGTTAATGGGCTACAGCTTGCAAATCGGGCGGGGCGCGCTAATTGCGGAATTGACAGGAATTACTACGGTGAGTAACTTTCGATCGGCAGACATTGCGGCCGGGGGTCAAGGAGCACCCTTAGTGTCAATAGTTGATGCCTGCCTGCTGGCGGAACCCAACATCAGCCTCTGCATCCAAAATCTAGGGGGAATTGGCAATGTTACCTATCTTCCGGCCAGGGGAAAAGGGGGAAAGAATGACGAGTCTGAGATTTTCAGTCTTGGGGATGGCATATCGGGCTGGGATACAGGCCCGGCGAATTCCCTGTTAGATTTGGCAGTACAGCACTTCTCAGGTGGCACTAAGACGATCGACGAAGGTGGAGCTTGGGCGGCATCGGGCACTCCCTGTCAAGCTTTAGTCGAGGATTGGCTCGCATCAGAGTTCTTCCGCCAAGCACCTCCGAAATCAACGGGGCGAGAGCTATTTGGTGTAGACTATTTTGACAGGTGTTTGGTCGAGGCCGAAGGTTACAACCTCAGTCCTGCTGACGTGCTGGCTACTCTGACAGAACTGACTGTTGCCTCGATCGTTCACAGTTACCAAACTTTTTTACCGGCTATGCCCGATCGAGTTTTACTATGCGGGGGCGGCAGCCACAACCTCTACTTAAAACGCCGATTGCAATCTCAATTGCATCCAGTGCAAGTGTTGACTACTTCTGAGGCAGGCTTGAATGTAGATTTTAAAGAGGCGATCGCGTTCGCGGTTTTAGCCGCATGGCGGGTTCGGGGCATTCCCGGCAATCTGCCTCAAGTTACTGGTGCCCGGACATCGGTACTTTTAGGAGAAATTAACTCTTGTTGGCACAGTTGGGCGTGATAGCATAGAGTCTGAGGGACAACGGCTGTGCGTTGTTGCACCAGCATTGTAGCCAGCAGGAAAAGCATAGGAACAGCACTGTGGCTCACACGTTTTTAATGGAATCTGGCCAATGGACGCTCGAAGGAAGCTGGATTGAGCGCAATGGCGTGCCAATTACGGTTAAAGGCAAAACTTTAGTGAGCTGGAACCGAACAGATTGGTTCAGTATGGTGACAAAGCTCGTATTTCCTGGAGGCGATCGCGAAGAGATTATTTTGCAGTACCGAGGACACCTCAACAGTGATGAACGGCAGTATACTTTTGTACTCCAACACAGCGAACTCGCCCGCGTCGAGGGCGAAGGTTGGATTGCTCCCCAGTCGATCGTCCAGCGTTATTGGGTATTGGGAGACGAACGCCAGCGGCGGACGGGTTTTGATACCCTTCACCGGGTTGATGAGAACCGCTACTACCAATCTAGCGGCATTATGTCAGGTCATTACTTGACCAGTACAATGGAGGCGACTCTGGAACGTCAGCCGGAATAACTCTTTCTAGAGTCCACAGTTGCCAGTTCTAGGGATTGTGATGTGAAAACTGAAGGTTTTGCTAGTCGGAGGTCGCGCTCAGATGTCCGACTAGCGCCATTGTTGTCAAACCTCATCCGCTGCAAATAAACACAAATATATTGAATTTGTTAAAACTTTTAAGTGGTTAAAAAATTAACACTTTTTATTAATAGTTGTCCAATTTTCGAGTTGAGACGCGATAAATTATCTTTGCACTCTCCAGTGGTGTCGATCGACAAAATGCTGAGTTCGACTCCCCAATTCGAGTGAAATCCACAAAGAAACTTTCCAATTTTCCTCAAGTCTCGATACAGGTCTTCTAGCTTCTGCCTTCGAGTGACGCCCCATCACCCCCAACTCCTTTCCGCTTGAGGGAACAGAGTAAGAGACGGAGGTCGCCGACTGCGACTCTTGGTTATTCAACGCCTGGGTTAGGTTCTAAACCCCAGTGGTGTTTCAGAAAATGCCGGTACATGGTTTCTCGTAGCATCATTTGCTCGTAAAGCTTGACCAAAAACTCCTGAGCTTGTTCGCGGCTCATGTCACTTACCTGTGTTTTGAAGGAACACAGGCTAAATTGCTGTTCCAAAGACAATTCTGCTGGTTGGCTCATGACTTTGACTCCTCTGTAAGTAAAGGTGACTTAAAACTGAACACCTGGATTAACCAGATTTGTAAGTTGTTTCAGCGATCGACCATTGGTTTCGGGATGCCCGATTTCCCATCTGGCTTTAGTCTATATTACAAAAGGTAACAATGATTTGACAAAATTACCATATGTCCTAAGAAATAACTTACTTAGGGATAGAGATGCCGAGATGTCTGCAAAAGTTCCTTCCCCAGGCATATACAAGTGTATCTACTTGTCAAGAGAAAAAAGGCTCAGTACGAACCAAAAGAATTGAAGCCCTTTATACCAAATCCGGCGGAGATTCTCTCCGCGAGGGGGATAGCGGGAGATGAGGAGAGCGGGAGATGAGGAGAGCGGGAGATGAGGAGATTGAAAGATGAGGAGATGAGGAGCGGAAGAGCGGGAGAGCGGGAGATGAGGAGATTGGGAAAATTTCTATTTCTGCTACACAAATACTAGACAAGTCTAGACATTTGCTTCTTACTTCATCGGGAGCATGGGAGCGGTTATCCCTCAGTAAGCTTTCACGGTTTAGCCAACCGCGATAACATAATTGCTGCGTTTAAATCTCTGTCCATCGAATGACCACAACTTCCACAGTTATAAGTCCTTTCTTTGAGTGGCATATCTTGGATGTGTCCACAGTTTGAACAGGTCTTGCTCGACGGGAACCATCGGTCGGCAACGATTATTTCACAGCCAAACTTTTTAGCCTTGTACTCTAACTGGCGTTTGAATTCATGGAATCCACAATCAGCTATTACTTGAGCTAGTTTATAATTTGCCAACATCCCGGAAACGTTCAAATTTTCTACTACTATTTTTGCGTGGTTTTTGCATAAGTAAGTAGTGATTTGATGCCGAGTATTTTTTCTAAGATTTGCTACCTTAGCGTGATGCTTTGCTAATTGAATTTTGGCTTTGTATCTATTCTCGGAACCCTTGACTTTTCTGGCAAGAACCCTTGACAACCTCTTGAGTTTTGCGAGATGTGCTTTGTAGTGCTTTGGGTTCGGAAATACTACGCCAGTTGAAAGTGTAGCTAACTCTTTGACTCCCAAATCAACTCCTACAACATCAGGGAGCATCCCGATTTTGCAAGTATACAAAAGTATGATATGATGTATTGTTTTTTTGGAAAACCGACACTTAGCTT
>NZ_JAUBPB010000028.1:40546-74143 GCF_036700545.1 Microcoleus sp. SVA1B4 | reverse complement strand
GTCCAAAAAGGACGGGCGGGACGCCCATCCCACAATAACAATTAAAATTGTAAGTTATTTAATTCGCGATCCTTATGGGTAATCGACCGGACATAATATGACTGGCGAATATAATTCGCTCTTCTACAAAGAAATTTCGCGCCCAGCGAGGCTAGAATAAAAGATGGTAAAAAACTGATTTTATATTACTTAAAGTAAAGGGCGGCTTGATATAAAACTTGTTCTTGATGGGTTAACAAAGTGCAGTCAGAAAGCGGGTAAGCCACACAAGTAACAGCGTAGCCAGCTTGCAATTCTGAGGGCTTCAAAAACTTTTGTTCGCTTTGGTCGATTTCACCGCTCAGCAGTTTGACAACGCAAGCAGAACACTCTCCTTGCTTGCATCCATTCGGCAAGCGGATGCCGGCATCTTCTGCCATATCTAAGATATACTGGTCGTCTGGTACTGCGATCGTGCGATCGAGCGCGATCGCCTCATTCACCAACCGAACTTGATAAACTGCCATTTTTTCCTTATTCCTCGCGAAAGGGCGGGTTTACGATGCTGTTAGTCCTACCAAATATTTCGGGTAAAACCCGCCCGTACAACTCGAAAGGGCGGATTTATATCGTGTATATCTAGACAAGCGCTTCTTGATAATCGAGATTTTCATCTAGATAAATAGCCCGAATATCCTCCGGCAAATTTGATTCTAAAGTTTGATATCCTTTTTGCAGCAAAGCCTTTACCTGAGCCGGCGAAATAGCTTCGCCTTCTGCTTGCAAATAAGCTGCAATTCGAGTTTCGCTCCAGCGGAAAGTCTGAGCCATCAACACCACTAAACGCGGCAGGGGCGCTAACAATTCTAAGGCTTGTTTGACGTAACACCAGAGGGGAGGCGAAGCCGATTGCAAAGAATAGTGAATCGACTCAACAGGGGGCAATTCGGCTTGATTGATGCAGATAGCCGTGACATTAATCAGCCAGTTTTGGAGACTGAGATTTTCGCCATCAGACTCTTGGATTTCGCGGCGCAAATCGAGGCCTCGCAGTTCGTGATAGATGTGCAGCCAAGTGTGGGCAAACAGGTAATCGCCTTGTACGGGCGATCGTACGGAATGGCGAATCAGGGAGTGTACAATTTGAGCATAGCGGCAAAAAATCGCCGTGAAGAACCTACCCTGATCGGGATGGTTTTGAAACAGGGTCAATAATTCCTGATCGCTGTGGTGAAACAGGGATTTGACCACAGGATGGTTGAATTCGGAAAAATTAGGTGTTTGCACAATTGTTATGGAAAGGTTTGGTAATATATGCTGGTGCAGCCCGATTCTACAACACGATATACATTTGATGCAAGTGCTTAAAAAATATGTTGATACTTAAGTCAATTAATTATATAATATCGCGAAATGTTTATATTCCATGAAGGAGTCCCACAAGCATGAACAACTTGAAACAAGTTAGCATCTATACTCGCGGTATAACTATGGCGAGCGGTGCTGGTGGATATGGGGCAATCTTGCTGTATGAAAATCATCGCAAGGAACTATCCGGGGGATTTCACTTAACTACACACCATCGTATGGATATTATTGCTGCAATTGAAGGTCTGAAAGCACTCAAAACAAGATGTAAAGTGACGCTGTACAATAACAACGGCTACCTTGTAGATGCTATTGCCAACAATTGGGCGCTGCGCTGGCAAGCTAATAACTGGAAAAATAGCGAACACAAACCTACTGCTAACGTAGATTTGTGGGAGCAATTACTCCAATTCTGCTCGCAACACGACGTTGAGTTTATTAGGCTTAAGCAATGTGCGGGCAACCAAGAGTATCAACGCTGCAATTATATTTCCAGACAAGCGGCCAATCAACAAAACTTACCAGCAGATGAAGGCTATCAACGGTGAACTCCGCTAGGAAAACCATATCCTCCGCCCCCAGGAGTCTCAATGACAAACACATCCCCAGGCTGCATTTCCACAGTCGCCGTACTCCCCAAATTCTCAACTTTTCCCTCCACCGTTTCAACATAATTCCGCCCTACTTTCCCCGCTTCACCCCCATTCAAACCGCAAGGAGAAATCACCCGTCTCCCCGATAAAATCCCCGCCGTCATCGCTTCCCGAAAGCGCACTTGCCGCACAACTCCATTACCGCCGCGATGATATCCATTCCCGCCGCTATTAGCCCGAATTGCAAAACTTTCTAACAACACCGGAAACCGCCATTCTAATACTTCTGGATCGGTTAAACGCGAATTAGTCATGTGAGTTTGAACCGCATCCGTACCATCAAAACTTGCCCCCGCGCCCGAACCGCCGCAAATAGTTTCATAATATTGATAGCGCTGATTTCCAAAGGTAAAATTATTCATAGTTCCCTGAGAAGCCGCCATCACTCCCAACGCACAATACAAAGCATCGGTAATATTTTGCGATGTTTCTACATTTCCGGCAACCACCGCCGCTGGATAGCGAGGATTCAGCATACAGCCTTCGGGATTGATGATTTCGAGAGGTTTCAAACAGCCCGCATTTAGAGGAATATCGTCATCTACCAAGGTGCGGAAAACATACAAAACAGCGGCTTTGCACACGGCTGCGGGAGCATTAAAATTGTTGGTTTGTTGAGCAGAAGTGCCAGTAAAATCTATTTTTGCACTGCGCGCAGATTTGTCAATTGTAATCGCTACCTTAATTTGTCCGCCACTATCCATCTGATAAGTAAATTCGCCATCACTCAAAACCTCAATTACCCGCCGCACCGACTCTTCCGCATTGTCTTGTACGAAGCCCATATAAGCTTGCACAGTCTCTAATCCATAATGTTCTACCATCTTGATCAGCTCTTCTGCGCCGCGCTTGTTAGCAGCAATTTGTGCTTGCAAATCGGCTATATTTTGAGCGGAATTGCGAACAGGAAAATTACCCGCTGTCAGAATTTTTAGTAATTCTTTTTCTCGAAAAATTCCCTCCCTTACTAACAGGAAATTGTCAAGCAATACACCTTCTTCGGTTACTGTTGTACTGTTGGGAGGCATGGAACCGGGAGTGATGCCGCCGATGTCGGCGTGGTGTCCCCGCGAGGCAACATAAAACAAAGGAAGGGAGGAATCATGAGCAAATACTGGAGTAATAACGGTGATATCTGGTAAATGCGTGCCGCCGTTGTAGGGATTGTTAGAAACATAAACATCGCCCGGTTGAATCGCATTGCTTTGTGCTAAAATTAAAGCTTCAACGCTTTCGCTCATCGAGCCGAGATGTACGGGAATGTGTGGCGCGTTGGCAACTAATTGCCCCTTTTTGTCGAAAATTGCACAGGAAAAGTCGAGACGTTCCTTGATGTTGACTGAGGAACTTGTGTTTTGCAATGTGACGCCCATTTGTTCCGCGATCGCCCGAAACAAATTATTAAAAATTTCCAGCAAAACTGGATCTGATTTAACCGCAGATAAACGCGAATGAACGCCGATATTATCTGTCTCCATCTGCGTGCATCTGCGGTTCAAAATTAGATCGTTATTTTCGGTGATTTCCCCTTCCCAGCCCGGTTCTATGATATTAGTTCCCGTTGCTTCAACAATCATAGCAGGGCCTTCTATGCAGTCGCCCGATCGCAAATCGTCTCTCTGATAAACAGGCGTTTCCCGCCACCCGCCAGCAACATACATTTGCACGGTTGAAATTGGTTGCACAGGCAAGATGCCCGTGCCACCAGAGGGGGAATTTGTGGATGCTTCCTGGACATTCATTCTTTCTACAACTTCCACGGAAACCGCTTCCACAATCAGCGGTTTTTCTGGCATAATAAAACTGTAACGCTGTCGGTGTGCCGCTTCAAATTCAGCCTGCATTACCTCAATATTGTCAGCAAAATTGACCGCCAAAACCGAGTCACTTCCCTGATATTTTAAGCGCAACTTGCTAACAACTAAAACCTCTGACTCATTCTCTGTGTTCTCTGCGCCTCTGCGGTTCAATTCCCTCTTGCCCTCAGCCTCCAATTCTGTTAAAATATAATGTAAATCAGGTAATAATTCTCCATTTAATTGTTGCTCGATCGCCCTTTCGCGAATAGCCCGCACATCAGCCAAACCCATACCGTAAGCCGACAACACACCCGCATAAGGGTGAATAAACACCCGTTTCATCCCCAAACTATCGGCGATCGCACAAGCGTGTTGGCCGCCCGCACCGCCGAAACAGCACAATGTATACTCCGAAACATCGTAACCGCGCTGAAGCGAGATTTTTTTGACAGCATTTGCCATCTTTTCCACGGCGATCGCCAAAAAACCCTCCGCCACCTGTTCCGCCGTCCTCTCGCCCCCAATTTCCCCCGCTAATTGCCCGAATTTTTGGTTTACTACGTCAGGGGCGATCGGCAAATCTCCATTCAATCCAAATACTTTAGGGAAAAAATCCGGTTGAATTTTCCCCAACATCACATTGCAATCAGTCACCGTCAAGGGGCCGCCTTTGCGATAGCAAGCCGGCCCAGGATTGGCCCCTGCAGACTCCGGCCCGACGCGGTAGCGAGCCCCGTCAAAAAAGACAATTGAACCGCCGCCGGCTGCTACAGTGTGAATTGCCATCACGGGCGATCGTAATCTCACCCCAGCAATTTCCGTCTCAAATTCGCGTTCGTATTCGCCGTTAAAATGGGCAACATCTGTGGAAGTTCCGCCCATATCAAAGGTAATAATTTTCTCAAAACCTGCCTTTTTGCTCGTTTGAACTGCACCCACAATTCCCCCAGCAGGCCCGGATAAAATACTGTTTTTTCCTTGAAATTGTGCCGCGTCCACTAAGCCGCCATTCGATTGCATGAACATTAATTTGGGGGACGGTGCCCCGGTGCCCGCCCCAACAGCCTCGTTCCCAGGCTGTGCCTGGGAACCCATATCCAGAGGCTCTGCCTCTCTTAATTGACTTGTTACTTGTTCGACATAACGCCGCAAAATCGGAGACAAATAAGCATCGACAACGGCAGTATCTCCCCGCGAAACTAATTTCATCAGCGGGCTAACTTCGTGAGATACTGAAATTTGAGTAAAGCCAATTTCTTTCGCTATTTTAGCAACTTGTTTTTCGTGTTCCGAGTAGCGGTAGCCGTGCATGAATACGATCGCACAACTGCGAATTCCCTCCTCGTATGCTTGCTGCAAACACGGGATAAACTCGGGATTTACAGCAGTTAACTCCTCACCTTGGGCGCTGTAGCGTTCCGCAACTTCAATAACTCGATCGTACAGCATCTGGGGCAAAACAATGTGACGCGCGAAAATATTCGGGCGGTTTTGATAGCCAATTCTCAGCGCATCGCCGAAACCTTTAGTAATTAACAGAATTGTGCGATCGCCCTTTCGTTCCAGCAAAGCATTTGTCGCCACCGTCGTCCCCATTTTAATCGCTTCAATTTGTGCAGCGGGTATAGGAACATCTGCGGCAATTCCTAAGATGTCGCGAATTCCTTGCACTGCTGCGTCGGTGTAGCGTTCTGGGTTTTCCGATAGCAGCTTGTGAATGACTAATTTACCGTCGGGGCTGTTGGCGACAATATCGGTGAAAGTGCCACCGCGATCTATCCAAAATTGCCAGCGAGTGCGATCGGGAGAAGTAGGATTCATATCTCTTTTTTTTGAAATTTTTGCTTGATTAATTTACAAGTATTCAACAAACTTCTGTTCGAGTCAATTCATAAAACTCATAACTTCGGGTCATAAAAGTCATAATTTCTGGTCAATCAAACTAGCAGGCGCTGGATCATGTTAATTATAGATGTCGAAGGCCCTTGACTAACCCCTGACAAACACCAGCCAGAAAATCCAAATCCAAAGTCTCAATCTTATCGCTTTCTCGATGATAATGCGGATTTCGCATATTAGCAGTATCAGTCACCATAATAGCCGGATAACCATTATCCCAAAAAGGAACATGATCGCTGCGGCGAGTATCCGGCACAATTAAACCTCGATTCGGCACAGGTAGCCACTCGCAGGGCTGACCAGATTTGCGAATTTTGCCACTCAAATTAATCAAATCGGGAACCGTCCGCAAAGTGCCAATTAAAGCAATAAAATTGCCACTCTTTGGATAAAAATATTTCAATCCAGCGGGATAGCTTTGAGAATTAGGATTATGGTTGCAATAGCCCAACATTTCCAAAGAAATCATTAACCGGATTGACTTTTGCTGTTGCTTGTATTTAGCTGCATGATGACTGCTTCCCAAATAACCGTATTCTTCCATATCAAAGGCGACTAATTGCACTGGATATTTGAGCGGCCCAGATGCGATATCCCTTGCGAGTTCCAGCAAAACAGCAACACCAGTAGCATTATCATCGGCCCCAGGCGATCCGGGTACAGTATCGTAATGAGCACCAATTACGATCGGCTTTTCTTGCTTCTTTTCTTGCTTCCCCCCCTTAGCAAGGGGGGGACTGAGGGGGGGTAAATCCAAAATCAAATTGTGATGAATTCGGCCGCGCACGGAAAAATCGTCAATTTCTACAGTTCCCCACTGTGCCAACTGTTCCCGGATGTATTGCTGGGCATAAAAATGCCCTTCGGATGCGAGGTATGGATTGCGATCGCGTACAATTTGAATCAGATGGCTGTGCAAGCGTTCTTTGAGATTCATGCGATCGGAGATACAATGAGTACATTAAGATTATATGGGATTGAATTATGATTGGAGAAGTCAGAATCGAAAATTATAAGTCCATTCAAAAGCTGAAGCTAGAATTAGGACGAGTAACTGTATTGATCGGTGAAAATGGCTGCGGAAAGAGTAATATCCTAGAGGCGATCGCCCTTGCTTCTGCGGCGGCTGATGACAAGCTGGATAACGAGTTTTTAGCTTCTAGGGGCATCCGAGTTACAGAACCTCAATTTATGCGATCGGCTTTTGAAAAGGAAAATTTAGATAAAGATATCAGCATTGAAATTAGAGGAAATAATGACACAATAAAAATAAGCTTTATTTTAAATAACGATAATACACCCTATGCTCGATGGAAAAATCATTTTTACTATGGGGTTTCAGAATACGAACGGAATTTAGAAAAAGCATATAGGCAGCTTCCTGCTTGGGAATATAATAGTTTTTTAGACAGCCGAAATGAACAATATCAATCTAGTCGCCAAACAAATATCAAAACACTTAAAATACAGCAATTTATCATTTACTCTCCTGAAAATATCGCCTTACGTACTTTTGAAAAAGAAGGGCAAATTCAACCATTAGGTATTAAGGGAGAAGGCTTGTTTAAACTATTAAAATTTGTGAATTCCGATAACCAGGAGCAGCTTAATGAAATCAAGAAAAAACTGCAATTGATAGATTGGTTTCAAGATTTTGAAGCTTCTCCAAATTTATCAAGTATTCAAAACTCTCTCCAAATTAAAGATAGATACTTAGATCCAGATTTAGCTTACTTCGATCAAAAAAGTTCTAATGAAGGCTTTTTATTCTTGCTTTTTTACTTCGCTTTATTTATTAGCGATCTCACACCTAAATTTTTTGCAATAGATAACATTGATGCTTCTCTCAACCCCAGATTGTGTCGCCGACTAATGCAAGAATTAGTCGAATTAGCAAAAAAACACGACAAACAAGTTATATTCACAACTCACAACCCGGCAATTTTGGACGGTTTGGATTTAGATAATGACGAACAGCGACTGTTTGTGATTTCCCGCAATCAATTAGGTTACACTAAAGCTAGACGCATTCTCACACCTAAACCTTTGGAGGGACAAGAACCTGTAAAATTATCAGAGGCGTTTTTGAGGGGCTATATAGGCGGACTTCCTAAAAATTTTTAATATGATTAGTTTTGGATTGGTTACAGAGGGACTTACTGACCAGATTGTTATTGAGAATATTTTAGCTGGATATTTCAATAGTCCAGATTTAGATATCAGACAACTTCAACCAGAAAGAGATAAAGACAATGAGAATAAATCCACATACGGCGGCTGGACTCTAGTTTTTGATTATTGTAAGTCAAGAGATTTTCAAGAAGCATTGCAATTTATTGACTATATCATTATCCAAATAGATACGGATGTTTCAGAAGATTATAATATCCCCAAGCAAGATGAAAACGGTGAATTTACTCCTCAGCAGTTAATTGAAAAAGTTATTGAAAAGTTTAGGGGTGCGATCGGCGATATTTTTTACAGCAAATATCAACAAAAAATTATATTTGCAATCTCCGTACATTCTATTGAGTGTTGGTTGCTTCCACTGTATTATACCGACCAAAAGAAAAAATCTAAATTTAAGAACTGTCTCGATACTTTAAATCTGGAACTTCCGAAAAAACACAAGTTTACGATCGACGCTAATGCTAAAAATCCTGAATATTATCGAGTAATTTCAGAACAATATCGCAAGCATAAAGTTTTGATGAAGCATTACGCAGAAAATCCCAGTTTAAAAACTTTTCTAGAAGAGATTCAAAGCAGAGGCATTAAGAGTGGTGATGAAGAGGATTGGTAAGGAAGCAAGTTATTATGTCATATAATAGAAACATAGTTATCGGAGATTACCATGCAAGCATACAAACTTAGAGGTAAAATCGATGCAACTGGCAACTTGGTAGTTGTGGAACCTGTGAATATGCCGCCGGGAGATGTAGAAATCATCGTCTTGCAGCTACCTGATACGGTTAAACAAGCCAGTGCGTCAGAAAATGCGATCGCGCCTGAAGCACCTCAAAAAAAGTTTAAAACTAACGTGAAGGCATTTCAAGGTTTATTCGATCGAGATGCTGTACCGGAACCGCTGGATTTTGACGATCCAGACAAACAAGCAAAATGGGAATATTTAAAGGAAAAACATAACTTGTGAAAATCCTGATAGACACCAATATAATAGTAGATGTTGCGCTCGAACGAGAACCTTTCTTTGCTGAGAGCGATCGCATTTTAACTTTTGTTGAAGAAGCACAAATTCAAGGCTATGTTTCAGCCTCAACTTTTAGCGATCTTTACTATATTATCCGCAGAGACAGAGGCCGCGATTGGACGCTGGATTTTTTGCGGCAGCTAGCCACATTTTGTCAAGTAGCAACAGTAGATAACTCTGTTATTTCAATTGCATTAACTTGCAAATTTAAGGATTTTGAAGATGCGATTCAGTACAGCACTGCTGTAATCAATCTAATTGATGTCATTGTCACCCGCAACCCGCGAGATTTTCCGGTTAATACTCCTAGGATTTTAACTCCAAATCAGTTAATTATTGAATTAACTGATTCTCCCTAAATTTCTCAAAGCGCTAAACTTCTGATTCCAATTCGCTAACCCGCAACTGCACGGGTAATTCTACAGAATTCAACTCAGAAGACTCTAACAACCCCACTGGTTCCTCCTCAGAATTTGCTTTGCCCGATGATCGCACTTTTCGCAATTTCTCACCCAAAGTATCCCGCTGGTTAATTAAATAAATACTCACCAAAGTCAGCCCAACTCCCATAGATTGCAGCGGATTGAGCACTTCGCCCAAGAACAAATTGCCGAATAGCAAAGCAAATACAGGCGTAAGAAAGGTAAGAGAACTTAAACTGGTTAGACTGCCGGTAGAAGCAAAATAAAAGAATAAACCGTAGGCGATCGCACTTCCGAACACAGTAGAATAACCTAACGCCATCCAGCCCGAAAAATCGATATTCACAAACTGTTCAGACTCAGTTGCAGCCGAAATTGCCAACAGCGGCAAACCGCCCAAAATCATGTGCCAACCAGTCGCCACCACCGGGTCAACATAACGGCAAACCCAGCGCACCAAAACCGTACCCACAGCCATCGACAAAGCAGCCAACAGCATCAACCATTCTCCACCCTGAAACAACTGTTCGATACCCGCAGAAACCTCCCTGTTTTCAGGATGAAAAAGCCCCACAATCCAGCCATCCGGCAACCCAATTAAACTGATGCCCGCAACGCCAATAACTAATCCTAACCAGCCCCAAAAACCTATTTTTTCTTGAAACAGCCACAAACATAAAATCGCCACTGCTAGCGGTTGAGAATCAATCATCACCGAACCTAAGCCGGCACCGGTTCTCGCCAAACCTTCGGCTAAAAAGCCTTGAAACAAAGTAGCGTCAACCAAAGCAAACAGCGAAATCCACAGCCAAGCTTTCCAACCCTGCGGCTGCGGTTTTCCCATGAATGCCGCCGCCAGCAGCACCAACACGCCCGCAGGTACTAAACGCACGAATGCCACAAACAGCGGCGTTGTGTGCGGCATCACCCCCTTCATCGCTACCATCGCGGTTCCCCACAGGAAAAACGGCGCAATTAGCAACAGCGGGGCAAAAGGCAATTTTGAATCGGTAAGTTTTAACTGCATGGGGGAGACTCCAAATAATTGATGAGATTGATTCTCGTGGGGATGATGTAGTTTTGTTAAGCAATTTTTACAATTATATATTGGTGTTGGGTTAAGTGCGATCGCACAAATCTCGGTCATTATGAACAGGCAAGATGCCTGTTCCACAAAATCAAGGTGGAACAGGCATCTTGCCTGTTGCCACCATGATGAACAGGCAAGATGCCTGTTCCACAAAATCAAGGTGGAACAGGCATCTTGCCTGTTGCCGCCAATCTGGAACAGGCAAGATGCCTGTTCCACAATCAAGCAATTTCTTGTGCAACAGGCATCTTGCCTGTTGCGAACACAGGCACAACATCTAACCCGATGAATAAGGCACACTAGAAGTTAGCTACAAAATTTCACCTTGCCTGTAAACTGCCCATGATTTGGCCATTCAAGCCCCGCTACCGCAAACAAATCGCCCGTATCGAAATCACCGGAGCCATTGCCGGAGAAACCCGTAAACGAGTCCTAGAAGCTCTCAAAACCGTTGAAGAACGCAAATTTCCCGCCTTGCTGCTGCGGATAGACAGCCCCGGCGGCACTGTCGGCGATTCCCAGGAAATTTACAGCGCACTCAAGCGTTTGCGCGAAAAAGTCAAAATTGTTGCCAGTTTCGGCAATATTTCAGCTTCTGGCGGAGTTTACATCGGCATGGGAGCCGAGCATATCGTTGCTAATCCGGGTACAATTACTGGCAGCATTGGCGTGATTATCCGGGGTAACAATTTAGAACGGCTGTTAGAAAAAGTAGGCGTTTCTTTTCAGGTGATTAAATCGGGGCCGTATAAAGATATCTTGGCATTCGATCGCGAATTGACAGATCCTGAACAGCAAATTCTGCAAGACTTGATCGACACCAGCTACCAGCAATTCGTGGAAACCGTTGCTGAAGCCCGGAAATTGCCTGTTGAGAAAGTGAAAAGTTTTGCCGATGGTCGGGTTTTTACCGGCCAGCAAGCCTTAGAATTGGGTTTGGTCGATCGACTGGGAACAGAAGAGGACGCTCGCCGCCTTGCCGCCGAACTCGCAGGCCTCGACCCGGAAAAAACCGAGTCTTGCACGCTAGAAAAACAAAAACCTTTCCTAAATCGTGTCTTGGGGAGTAGTCTGGATATATCCGGGCTTTCAGCTTACAATAATTTGCTGGAATTCGAGCTTTCTACTAGCGGTTTGCCGCTGTGGATGTATCGCCCGTGATTAAATAGTCAGTTGGCAGTTGGCAGTAGTCAGTTGACAGTGGTAATTGGTAATTACTAATGGGTAATTGTAACTAGCAACTGACTACTAGCAACTGACTACTAGCAACTGACTAATAACAAAAATATGGAGGAAATTTGCGTGGAGTGGCAAGTGCGGGGGATTCGTGGGGCAACTACTGCTAGCGAGAATTCGGTGGCAGCAATTCGAGAAGCGGTGAGAGAATTATTAGATGAATTAGAAGCAAAAAATGATATAAATCCAGATTTAATTATTAGTGCTACGTTTTCTGCTACTCGCGATTTAGATGCTGTGTTTCCGGCTGCGATCGCCCGCGAACGTCCTCACTGGTGTAATGTTCCTTTGTTGGACGTACAGCAAATGCACGTTGAGGGTGCTTTGGAACGCTGCATTCGGTTTTTAATTCACGTCAATTGGCCGGCACATACTGAAATTTATCATCCTTATTTGCGGGGAGCTCAAAATTTGCGCCCCGATAGGAATTTAGCGGTGGCGGTGGCTGGGGAAAAATAATAGATTCACCGAAAAACGAGCCCGGCGTGCCCCTGGCTTTAGACACGGGGAGGAAGTCGGCTGCGGTTTCAACCGCCTTCAATATTTCTTTACACAAGCGATTGAAAGGTTGTATTAGAATTAAATTGCAAGTAAGAACAACCATCTACGTGAAGAAGTGTTTTATTAAGGAGAAACCCCGCTCGTTATCTCGTCTCGGCATGACGCCCTGCCTGGGTAAACAAGTAATGGTGAACATGGAGCGTACCTATCTGGCGTTGTGATGGACTCCGAAAGTAAAACAAAAGTAAGCGCAATTGCAATACCCTTTGTACTGGTAGTTGTTTTGAGCGTATAGAGGTGCTTTGATAACGCCTTCCTTGAGTTTTCGGATTCATTCAAGAATCCCCAGGGCTGAAGCCCTGGGGAGTATCAATTTGGGCTTGATTTAACTACCAGCCGGGAAGTCCCTCGGTATATTTAAAGGGGATTAATCTGAGCGCTGCGCGAAGTACCCCGTTGGGAATTACCGAGCGTGATGAAAGGCTCGTCGGGTGTAGGTACGGAAACCGACAATTATTTCTGTATATCCCTTGATAATCTGGAAATACTCTGATACTATATTGGCAAGTGGGGGTGGAACTACCTCACTATAAAAAGCCTTTGAAAAAAAGGAAAAAGAAGCCTCCGGTCTAACTGTACTCAGTTGACCGTCAGGTTTGTTCACAAGTTAACTCACCATTACAGGTGGGTTTATTTTTTACGACGGGACTTGATACAGGACAAAACCTGCCCTGGGGATATATGCTTAAAAGCTTTTATTAGAAAAAAAACCCGGTTTCTTTGAGAAGCCGGGTTTTTTGTCAATCAGACGCTTTTTTTGTGATGCAGCCTAATCCCTAAAAAGATGTCATATATAAAACTCCAAAAGTCCTTTTTCCCTTCCAATATTCCCAAAGTTTGAGGGGAACCTTTCTCATCCAACAGCGGCTTGACAGCCTCATAAGCAGGCTTGTAATTGTACCAAGGAATGGAAGGCCACAAGTGATGAATCAGATGATAATTCTGCCCCAAAATCAAGATATTTAGAATAGGACTAGGATATACTCTGGCATTTTTCCAGCGATCGCGCTCGTGAAACGGACGGTGCGGCAAATAATCAAAAAATAACCCCAACGCCAACCCCACCACCAAAGCCGGAGAAAACCAAAAATTCAGCACGTAACCTAAATGGTCGTACTGAATGGCAATATACACCACCGCTACGACAAACAAACGGCTGAGAAACCATTCCCAGAGTTCGTATTTCCGCCACAGTTTGCGCTTAAAAAAGAAAATCTCGTGGTAAAAAAACCTCGCAGCAATCAACCACAAAGGCCCGCCGGTCGAAACATAATGGTCTGGATCGTTATCTGGGTCATTAACGTGGGCGTGATGCTGCATATGTACCCGCGTAAACACCGGGAAAGCAAAACCCAACATCAGCGCGCTACCGTGTCCCAAAATAGCATTAACTGTGCGATCGCGATGGGCTGCATTATGAGACGCATCGTGAATCACAGTTCCAGCCATGTGCAACGCCAACACGTTCAGCGTAAAACAGCACCACTGCGGCCATCCCCAACACCAGAAACCCAAGTTAGAAATCACGATAATCACTACTGCACTCAAAAACAGCAGCAGTGTCGGATTGAAGTCACCGGGAGGACTCAGAAACTCTTTCGGCACTGTCAGCGGCCGTCCTGCCTCCGACATCTTTGTTAAGACTCCTTAATATTTCACACTTGCGTAGTATAAGATACAAGCCTGACAATAGTAAAGTTTTGTCAGGAACCTCGGCCTTAAGGCACGAAAGAACAGAGTTCGATCGCCAGACACAAACGTCTGCACAAGCAAAAAAGTATTGCTGTTGTACAAGGATACCAGTGCTAGAGTAGCCACAAGAGCTCAGCAGACCAAACAAAATAAATGGGTATCTCTGTATTTATGTCAAGCCTGAGAGCGGAAAAATTTGCAAAAAAGAGCGCTCCCCAAGAAAAGATTACCGATCGGTAAAAAGTCAGATATTCTATATATTGTTCAATACCTACTTTTTTGACGACTATCAAAATTTTTAAGAGTTGAGACTAGCGTCATTGCTTGTAGCGCAAAAATGAAACGTTAGCCGAAATTTAAACAAGAAATCCACCTGCCTCCCCAGAACACCGCTGATGCAATTGCCAAAAGCCCTACGCCGGACTAAAATCGTCGCCACCATTGGCCCAGCAACTTCTGACCCACAAGTGCTGCGCCAGCTTATAGAAGCAGGTGCCACAACTTTGCGACTCAACTTTTCCCACGGAACAGAAGAAGACCACCAGCGCAGCATTCGCTTAATCCGGCAAACATCCTTTGAACTCAACCAGCCGGTTGCCATCCTCCAAGACCTCCAAGGCCCGAAAATTCGTTTAGGGCGCTTTGAGACAGGCTCTATAGTTGTCAAAAACGGCGATCCTTTCATTCTCACCAGTCGCCAAGTTCCCGGCACCGAACTCATTTCTTCCGTCACCTACGACCCCCTAGCAGACGAAGTTCCAGAGGGTTCAGTAATTCTGCTTGACGACGGGAAAGTGGAAATGCTGGTCGAAAAAGTAGACCGCGCGGCGCGGGAATTGTACTGCCGCGTCGTAGTCGGCGGGCCGCTTTCCAACAACAAAGGGGTGAATTTTCCGGGAGTTTACCTCTCAATTAAAGCGCTGACTGATAAAGACCGCAAAGATTTAATGTTCGGCCTCGACCAAGGTGTCGATTGGGTGGCCCTGAGCTTTGTGCGGAATCCCCAAGATGTGCTCGAAATTAAAGAACTGATTGCCAGTGCGGGCAAGCAAGTACCGGTGATTGCTAAGATCGAAAAGCACGAGGCGATCGAACAAATGGAGGAAATTCTCACCCTTTGCAACGGCGTGATGGTCGCCCGCGGCGATTTGGGAGTGGAACTGCCCGCCGAAGACGTGCCGATTTTGCAAAAGCGGCTGATTGCTACCTCCAACCGCCTGGGTATTCCGGTAATTACCGCTACCCAGATGCTCGACAGCATGGTCAACAATCCTCGTCCCACCCGTGCCGAGATTTCCGACGTGGCCAACGCCATTCTCGACGGAACTGATGCGGTGATGCTGTCGAATGAAACTGCTGTCGGCAAGTTCCCCGTCGAAGCGGTGGCGACGATGGCGAGAATTGCGGTGCGGATGGAGAGGGAAGGAATTAAACGGAATATTAGGAATGTAGAAGATATTGGTCGATCGATCCCCAACGGCATCAGTCAAGCAGTCAGCCAAATCTCCGAACAATTGAACGCGGCCGCCATCATGACGCTGACCAAAACCGGCGCCACAGCCCGAAATGTCTCGAAGTTCCGACCCAAAACTCCGATTTTGGCAGTTACTCCTCACGTAGACGTAGCCCGACAACTGCAATTAGTATGGGGAGTCAAACCCTTGCTGGTGTTGGATTTGCCCTCCACCGGCCAGACATTTCACTCTGCCATGACAGTCGCCCAGGAAAAAGAGTTAGTCTCCGACGGAGATTTAGTGGTAATGACCGCCGGTACTCTGCAAGGGGTTGCCGGATCGACGGATTTGATCAAAGTTGAAGTAGTGACAGCAGTTCTAGGCAAAGGCACCGGTGTCGGTTTGGGATCGGTGAGTGGCATGGCCAGGGTTGCTCGCACTGCTGCGGATGTAGGCAATTTCCACGCTGGAGAAATTTTGGTAGTGGAACACACCAGCGTGGCTTTTGTGGAGATGATTCGGAAAGCCGCAGGTGTAGTGACGGAGGAGGACAGTTTGACTTCTCACGCCGCGATTATCGGTTTGCGCTTGGGCGTGCCGGTGATGGTGGGCGTCAAGAATGCCACGCGGGTAATTCGGGACGGAACTATGCTGACGCTGGATATGCAGCGGGGTTTGGTTTATTCCGGGGCCAGAGGCGGCTCAACTGACACGGAAGTGACCGTTTAACTGTTGGTGAGCTAGGAGTTGTGGAATTTTCAATTAAATTCTACAACTCGTTGCTTTTTTCGCTATAGTTGTGCTATAATCCAAAATTGTCTGTGCCGATGTAGCTCAGGGGTAGAGTATTCGATTCGTAATCGAACGGTCGTGGGTTCAAATCCCACCATCGGCTTCTAATGTTCTCAAGTCTCAAATTTAGGACTTACCACGGGTGGTCAGAAACCGGGTTTTTGACGAAAATCCTCCGTCGCAGCCCGCAAATTCAGTAAAAAACCCGGTTTCTTTGGGATTGATGAATATCAAGATAGATCGTAATTGTTGTAGGGGCGGGTTCACCAACAATATCTGCCAATAATTGACAATCTCAAAAACCCGCCCTGACCAAAATATTATGGTCGATCACTCGCAAAAGTTCTAAAGACTTTCATACACTTTTAACACTTCATCCCCGTAGTGGTTAATCACCTTAACCGCAATCTTTCCCGGTTTACCATTCTTGCCTTTGGGGGGATCAAAAGGACGGCTAGTAGTAGAATATATCTGACTCCAAGCATCTTCATCAATTTCCGCTTTTAGCGCCCGCTTTAATTTTTCATAGGGTTGGTTAGCACCTGTAAAGTAGGCATGACGCACAAAAAAGCTTTCCTCATTGTAGTCGGTGTCAATAAACCAACAAGCAATATCATCAGGCGAACTGCTGCGAATTTCTCCTGTAGTGGGATCGTAAATATCTAAGCCTTTTAAGGTGACTACTAGCTTACCATCTTGGCGTTTTAACTCAATATCTGGTTCGCCAAATACCATAAATAAATTACCCGCCCCTGTTTTCTTGAGTAGTTCATCACCCAGCAACAAGTCAGGATTCATGCGAGTGATTAAAACTTGCAATTTCCCATAGCGTTTAGCTTCTTCATTAACATTAGGTTCAAAGGCAAAACCGCAGACAATTAATACATAACTCCCTAAGCCTTTTACAGCTTCTTTGGCAGCTTCTTTGATATCATCAACGCTGACAGTGCCGTATTCTGGCCCTATGTGAACTGCTACTCGCTTGATGGTTTCATCGCTTTCTGCGTACTCGCCTACGGCATGGATGTAAGTACCCGCATGAGATTCTAAATACTCTAAATTTTCAAATTTGAGGCGTTGATTTTTTAAAGTGTTTTGGATTCCGGCTTTTTTCAGGTTTTCAATGATTCTGACTTCAAATTGATCTGATGCTTGGGTAACGCCTTCCTGTTCTGAGGCTGGGTATGCTTCATCGGTAGAAAGAATGCGGTGAGGTGAAAGACTTTCGACTGTAAACGGGCCAGTTATCCGAATGCGTTTATTGTTTTCATAAGGTTGGTCATAGAGTAGTTCGGTATCCGCATTACGCGCAATAGATTCATCGATTTCTTTCTGCCGTTGTTGTCTGAATTGCCACCATTTAGCTAGTAATTCTTTAGCTTCATCTGACCATTTGGCATCAGCTTCTCTGGGGATTTCCCATTCTTCCCAGGACTTTTTGAGTAACTGGTTTAATTGAGTGCGAACAGGTTCTAGTTGTAATTGCCATTTGGCATGGATAGTATCAATTTCTGGATTATTTGCGATCGCCTTCAATGTAACATGAGGAACGCGCTTGTAAACGAAGCCTTTTTTGATTTCGTTTTCTGTCTTAGTTTGTGTAGACGGCAGTTGTTTAGTAATTTCCGCTTCTTGTTGGATGCCTTCAGGAGAATCTGCTAAGAAGTAGTAGGGATATTTTGCAGACATGAGGCGAGTTCTAGCTAGTGCTAATGCAACGCGGCTTGTGTCGATGGTAATCCAACGTCTTCCCCATTGTTCGGCAACATAGGCTGTAGTTCCAGATCCGCAGGTTGGATCTAATACTAAATCACCGGGATCTGTGGTCATCAAAAGACAGCGTTCAATTACTCCTGTTGATGTTTGAACAACATATTCTTTGCCTTGTACTGGAGATGAATCATCCCAAAGATTAGTTATTTTTGAGAGAGGAAAATCATAGTGATAGTAAATATAGCTGAGATTATCACCCTCTAATTCAAGACGATTTGTTCTTAATAGCCGATTCATTTTTTCTTCTGAACTTACCCAACACCCGCCTTTAGGTGGGTGTAGTTCTCGTCCTTGAAAAATAAATTTATAAACATTGGCTTCTGAAAAAGATGGAGCGCGTTGTGAAACAAGACGATAAACACGCGACCCTTGAGGCAATGATGGTAAATTTTCTGATTGTTGTTTAGATAATTTTTGCCTGATACCATTAGGTAACTCTATATTAGTCCATCGCGATGTGTATTTAGCCTCTGATTCTTTATAGAGATGTTTGAATTTAACTTGTTCAATGTTTTTTCCATACCAAAGTAAATAATCATACATTCCTTCAAGGAGCTTTGCACCAAGAGGCATGAGTTTTTTCCTAAAAGGAATAATTTGGCAAAAATTTTCACTCCCAAACACCTCATCCATCAAACATCGAACCAAATGCACATTCTCATCACCAATCTGAACAAAAACACTACCCGTCTCAGTCAATAACTCTCTCGCTACAACCAACCTATCCCTTAAATAACTTAAATAAGAATGAATCCCTAACTCCCAAGTATCCCGAAACGCTTTCACCTGTTCCGGTTGCCTTGTTGCATCTTCAGCCTTCCCATCTTTAACATCGCGCTTCCGAGTCGAAACCTGCCAATTAGAACCAAACTTAATCCCATAGGGCGGGTCAAGATAAATCATCTGGACTTTACCCTTTAATCCCTCCTTCTCTGCCAAGGAATTCATTACCAACAGCGAATCACCGAGAATCATCCGGTTAGCCCACTTCACCCCATCCTTATGCTGATAAAAATCAATTAATTGGTCAAACTCTAACCCATTAAAATCACTAAATAAACTTAATTGTTCCGCTGGCTGTTCTTTCTTAACCTGCTTCTGAAAATCCTCAATAATTGCATGGGGGTGTATTTTCTCCTGAATATAAATCGGAACAGCCGGAACCTCTAAATCCTGACTGTCCTGTTCGTCTTTCCCCTGCCATACCAACTGCGGGTCTAAAGACGGATCGCGGGGATAAAGAACTTTTTGAGGTTTTTTCTCATCATCAGCCATAAAATCACGCAACTCTTCAGTAGGAATATTAGCCCGTTTATCCTGATGTTTCACACTATCAATAGGTGTAGATTTATCATCTTTTTTTCTAGGCATTGGTTACTTCCTTGTAGATAAATATTTGAGTTTTACAGCCTTTAAAATTCTGCTTTTTCACCCGAAATAATCGAGATTTTAATTCACTGACCTCTAAAATCAATTCATGAATTTTTAAGGCTTGCTGTTGATAATCATCATCTCCTTGACATTCTTTACAGAGAATAATTCCACTGTGTTCTTTGACAAGCTTGTGTAGTTGAATAAAATCCTGCCTATTTAAGGTAATCACAGCCCGCTCTTGTTGATGAGCAAACTTGAGAACATCATCATCGGGAATGCCTTGATTTGCTTGCTTTGCGTCATAGGATGTCAAAACATCATGTCCGAGATGGCGGAGTTTGTTGACGATATCTAGGGGAAAATTTTCGTTAGAGTAAAGCCTAGCTATCTTCATCATCGTCATCATCCTGGGCAGCAATTACTCGATCGATTTCAGTTTGATGCTGTTCGTAGTATGACGAAGCTAATCTTAAATCGGCGGGATTTAACCCCGGATAATTCCTCAGTATTTCCTCGTCGGATGCCCCCAGCTTGTAAAAAGAAATAATTGTCCAGACAGGAATGCGTGTATTGCGTATTCTAGCGTTACCTCCACAGACACCAGCGGTTTTTTGAATTGTACTAATATTCGTGTCCGTTTGTGCTGTCTGCTGAGACAAATACATCCGAATAGATTTTTCGGCATTCCAAGGATCGGATATTTCTAAGAAATCCCAACGCCCTAATCCCCCGTGATTTTTTACTGCTGGTATCCAAAGAGTTCTAGCCGCAGCCACCTTAGCTGCTTTGTCCTTTCTCGCTTCCCCCGATACTTCCAAAATTAAATTCAGCAGTTCTTTTTGCCCATCATTAATTCGCACAATAAAATCAGGCAAATAATTTCTCTGTTCCCCATTGAGAGTATACGGAATAGTAAAGCCTAAATTGTGATTTTTTACATAAGAGACAACCTCATTCATTTGTTCTAAGGATTGCAGCATCTTGTTTTCCCAATTACTATCCATAACTGCATGGGAAACATGACATTTATGAGGGTCTGTCCTATAAACCTGACGGGCAGTATCAAAGTCTACATAGCGAGTCGAACCAAAAGTATCATAGGGGCGGAGAATTGGTTTTAAAGATTTCCGCAACTCTCCTTCCACAATGGCATGATAAATCCTGTCTGTCGCATCGTGGGCAAATTCAGTCAGCATTAACAACTGAGGATAGGTATTGTCTTTGTAACGGACACATTCTTTGAGCCACTGTTTAGTTATTTGCAAAACTTGGGGAAACAACCAAGCTTGTACATCCGCATCAAAAAAATGTATTGTAGTTTTTTCTGGTTTCGGATTTCCATCCCATCGGAAATACTTTTCTAAAGTTAGTTTCGCCAACAAAAACGCGACTTCCTGTTCTCGGTGAGATTTCAATTGATCCAATGTATGAATACTGGATTGACCAACAATGGGAGCATTAACTGTAAGAGTAGGCAAATCAGCCGTAGAGAGAACATATTGACAAACATCTGTAAAATTAGCTGTTAATTTCCCCCTGCTAATGTCATAGCGATAACCCGTCAACCGAGGAAAAGTAATTTCAGATTCACTTCGTTCTGGCAAAGCTCGAACGCGGGTAGGCAGTGGCCCTCGCTTGGGCGTTTTATTAGAACCGGCACAGGGAATAAAAGCAAAGGGAACGCCATAAACTTCGGCATATTCGGGTTCATACATTCCCTCTTTATTCACTGCATAGTTAATCCGTCGCAGTCCCCGTCCCACAACTTGTTCGCACAACAACTGAGTGCCAAAAGCTCTTAATCCCAAAATGTGAGTGACGGTACTAGCATCCCATCCTTCCGTCAACATAGAAACAGAGACCACACAGCGAATTTGTTCCCCCAGCTTTCCGGGTTTCCCAACGGTATTTAATACTTCCCGCAGTAACTCTTCAGGTGAGATTTTTTCGGGATCTTTACCTGGATATCTCTCTCGATATTCAGCTTTGAATTCTTCAATTTCCTGTGCTGCGATTTTCTTAAATTCAGCACTCATCGCCTCGCCTGATTCTAGTTGTTCGCTGTCTACCAGAATCGTGTTAGGTCTAGCTATCCAGTTTTCGTTTTGGACGTTACTAAATAATGGTAGTTTACCTGGAGCTAAAACAGGTCTACCATCAGGATATTTTTTTCCTGTATCCCAACCAGCAATATAGTCATAAACCAATTTAGAGACATTGGTATTATTACAAATAATGATAAATACGGGCGGTGTCTGTCCTCTATCAATAGCTTCTGTGTCCTGTTCCCATAATTCAAAAGCTTGTTTGTAGTTACTATAGAGACTTTCTAAGGCTCCTTCTAACTCTTTAGGAAGTTTCGGTTCAGGGAATGACTTACTTTCATCCTGGGTACTGCGTCCTTTCTTGGGGAGTTGATCGCGAATTAAGGGCCAAATACTGCGATAAGCAGGCAATTCCCCTTTCATATTGTCATCAGATACCGGAACGCGGGGAATTTTGACAATGCCTGATTCAATCGCATCAATCAGAGAAAAGTCAGAAACTACCCAAGGAAATAGATTGCCTTCTGGATAGCCAGAACCTTTTAAAAAGAACGGTGTAGCTGACAAATCATAAACAACTTTGACCCCAATTTTTGCCTGTACAGCTTCAATCCCAGAAATCCAAAGTTGGGCCTGTTCATTGCGTTTTTCTGCTTCTTTGCGGTCATCACCTTTGAGCTTGGCATCATCATCACTAACGCGACGGCGGTAACAGTGGTGCGCTTCATCATTAATCACAATAATATTTTTTTTATTGCCCAAACCTTTGCAAACTCGCCTTACCATTTGGTCTGGGGTTTCAGTAAAAGCACTTTTTTTACCGTGCGCGAGAATGTCTTTAGTCAACCGGGCTGCTGAATTAATTTCTCGCAGTTTAAAGGCATGATAGTTAGTAATAACAATTTTAGCTTTTTCCAATTCTGGTAGTAATTCTGGTGGAACCAAGTCAAGTTTTTTGTAGTAATTTTCAGCATCATTAGGTTGGAGTACCCGCAATCGATCGCGTACAGTAATCCCCGGCGTTACCACCAAAAAAGCATCGCTAAATTTATTATTCTGAGGATTGGCAGATTTATTAAGAGTATGCCACGCCATTAGCATTGAAATTACTACTGTTTTACCGCTCCCTGTCGCCATTTTACAAGCCATGCGGAACAGTAGCGGGTTCGCATCTTCATTGAATTGTCGTAGTTGATTTTCAATCCAGTTATCACCGCACTTTTTTGCAACTTCGGTGATATATATAACTGCCTCTAAAGCTTCAATCTGGCAAAAGTATAATTTACGTTCGCGATCGGGATTAGTCCAATATTCCAATAATTTTTTAGTTGTTGGAGTAACGTAGAGATACCCGCCACGTCTCCACAAGCTAACGCGATCGCGCACTTGGTTGATAAACTTGTTTTCTGCTACCCTGTCTTGTGTCCATTCACCTAGATTTAGCTCTAGTTGTTGAAACTGCTTACTTTTTTTCTTTGGTTGGGCAATGGGGATAAAATAATGACTGATGCGACGGGATGCGAGAATTTCATCAGTAATACCGTCATCATCAAAGCGAAAGTGACACTTTGGTTCTAAGAAAGCAGAGTTAATAATAGGATTTTCAATGACAACTTGATTCATCTATTTCCTGATACTTGTTATATGGACATAGCGATCGCCAACGATCCAGAATTTATTATTTCCTAACCAATTGTCTCAAGGTTAGAGCAAATTCCCTCTAAATAGACTACCATCCTAAATCATCCTTTTATCTATATTTTAACTAAAAATAAGTTACTTATATTTATGTCTCTACAGAAAATAGTATCTAAATGATGGACTTCTGAAAATTGGTCATCTGTCCAAACCTCATAAAACAGCGCTGACACCAGCCATTCACCCACAAAGCAGAAATCTTAAACCTCGACCCACAATTGGGACATTCCCAACCTGCGTAGGCGAAGCCAGCCGAAGGGATCGCACCTCCCAACCCTGCCAACTTTCCCAACGCCTGCCGAAACCGCCCCAAAGGAGGACTGGCATTTCCGACAACCTGACATCGTATTAGTTCGGGGGCCGGGGGAGGCGAAAACTCAGGGGACTGAGGATTTGATTGAGAGTTCGCAGTTGTTCCGCAGTACCCAAACAAATCAGCGTATCTCCTCCTTCGATCGCAGTTTCTCCGGTAGGCCCGACAATCAAAGTCCCGCCAGCGCGCCGCACTGCTAAAACCAAGGCCCCGGATTGCGATCGCAACTTGGCATTTCTCAAAGTTTCCCCGACGTAGACACAACTATTGGGATCGACCAGAAATTCTTCCATGTAAAAAGAACTATCAGTCCCGGTCAAAACACCGTCTAAAAAATCCATAACTTGAGGCCGCAAAGCCGCCGCCGCCATGCGTTTTCCCCCGGTAATGTAGGGGGATACGACGGCATCGGCGCCGCCCCGCTGCAACTTCTTTACGGCTTCTTCTGTGGTGGCGCGGGCGATCGCCCGTACTTTCGGATTCAGAGTTTTCGCTGACATGACAGTGTATAAATTCTCGGCATCCGAAGGCAAAGCTGCTACTATGCAAATTGCGCGATCGATCCCCACACTCAGCAAAATTTCGTCCAGAGTCGCGTCTCCTTGGACAGCCGTGTACCCCAGTGCCAAGGCTGCCTCAACCGACTGTACCGCCGAATCTATGACCACAAAAGGAATATTTTCGGCCTGAAATTCCAAAGCAATCTGGCGGCCAGTGCGCCCAAAACCGCAGAGAATGTAATGCCCGATCAAAGAATCTACCAATCGTCGCTGCTGCCTAATTCTTGCTCCTTCTTGAAAATATCCTTCAATCAGCGCTTCTGTAAAGCGGTTGACGATGAAACCAATCACAATCACGCCCATCAAAATCAGGCATATGGTAAACATTCGCCCGCGTTGACCGAGGGGCTGAAGTTCACCGTAGCCGACAGTTGCTAGGGTAAATACTGTCATGTAAGCGGCATCGAGCAAAGACCATTTTTCCACCTGCCAATACCAGAGAGTACCTGTGCAGAAAATGCCGCCCAGGGCGATGACTCCGCCCGTTAAGTCTTTTTGCAGGCGCTGGTACTTTTGTTCTAGAGTTGAATACACCGATCGGGCTTACCTATTACCTATTAGCTGCTACCAATTTTAACGATATCAGCCCTAGACGCAGGGGGAGTCAATCGATTTTAGATTTTAGATTTTAGATTTTAGAGGCGACCCCACGGATAAATGCTCTTTCTTGAGGATTTTAGATTTTCGATTTTGGATTGATTCCACGGATAAATCACGTGGCGGGTACCACCTTTGAAAATCTTGGTCAAAAAGCCAGTTTCTGCCTACATACTTTGCTGCAAAACTCACGAGTTTGAGTCTCAACCGGGTTTTTTTTGCCTAATGCCTGATTGAGTTTCAATCCCGTCGCAGAGGTGGCGATTGCTGGGATAGGCGATCGGATTTGTCTGAAAATAATTGCGGGCTCCATCGCAACCCTGCTGCAACAAATCGTCAAGATTAAAATTCCACAGCATCACCGTACCGTCAGCGCTAGCAGTAGCGATCGCTTTGCCGTCTGGACTAAAACTCGCACTCCACACAGCATCCTTGTTACCTTTTAAAGTTTTGAGCAATGTACCGTCAATGTTCCACAGCCTCACCATTTTGTCTGTGCTTGCAGATAGCAACATTTGACTGTCGGGGCTAAAGCTGATATTTGTCACTCCACTTGTATGCTTTAAAATACTTAGCGGTGTGCCGTCTTTGCTCCAAATTCTCGCAGTTCCCCCAGCACTTGCAGTCGCCAGCATTGCTCCATCTGGACTGAAAGCTACACTCATTATTTTATCACTTTCAACCTGTAAAGTTCGGAGCAATTTGATATCGTTGCTTGCTTCGATTGACTGCTGTTTTTGCAACTTTTCCACAATTTTTCTCAAACTCCAAAGTTTAACAGTGCCATCAGTGCCAGCCGCAGCAATTATCTGACCGTCTGGGCTAAAACTCGCGCTGGTTATCCAACCTCGCTCCACTTTTAAACTTAACAATTCTTCACCGTTTATTTTCCATAGCTTAACTGTTCCATCGGCACTTGCTGAAGCAATAATTTTACCATCGGGACTAAAAGAGACGCTTGTTATTTGACCGCTGTGTCCTTTTATATCATGAATTAACTTGCCATCTTTTTGCCAAATTTTGAGAGTTTGGTCGTCGCTTGCAGAGACAATTATCTGACCGCTAGCATTGAAAATTGCCCTGATAATTTTATCAGTATGCCCTGTCAAAGTTGCTTGCAAAGTGCCATTATTTTGCCAAAGCTTGATATAATTATCATCGGTAGCAGTCACAATTGTTTGACTGTCGGGACTGAAACTCACGAAAGCGAGGGTACTGGCTTGAGTCTGCAAGCGGCGGCGTTCCCGAAAGTTGTAAACTGCCTGTTCGAGGGCGATCGCCACTCGCATCTGAATATCTGAACTCACTCCGAGCGATCGTTTCATTTCTCTAACAGCTCTGATGCTTTCTAGCAAAGCTTCTTCTTTTTTATCCGCAGCAAATAGCGTTTCTGATAGCAAACTGAGAGTGAGAATTTTGTTGTTTCTTTCTTCGATTGACGGTTTTACCCAAAAAGTTACTATCAGGATTGATATTAATATGACTGCGGCTCCTGTAACTGTTTGCACTCTCAGTTGTTGCTCGCGCCAAAGTTTAGCTGCAATCACTTTTTTCTGCTTTTGTGCTTCGCTTAGTTCCTCTAATAACTTTTTTTCGCGGCGCAGTTGTTCAATTTCAGCTTGAGTTTGTTTTTCGCGATCGCGCAATTTGGCAAACTCCGCTTCTTGACTCGCACCTAAAAATTGATAATCTTGGGTGTTTAAGCTTTTATTTGCCGCCCACTGTCGGGCATCTTCCAGTGCTTGACCCCGCAACAAGCGAGATTCGTCTTGACAATTTGTAGCTATCCATGCTGTTAGGGATTCAGCATAGGGGCGCAAGTCGCCGAGCGCTTTTTCTACCCAGTTATGGCTGAATATAGCTGCGTAAATGCGGTTGGATACGGTTAATTTCCCGGCTCGTTTTACTACTAATCCGCTCAGCCGCAATTCTGTTTGTTCGGGAGTATCATCCGCCCAGATTCCCCCTACCAGGGCGGGCACGGGGGCACCGCCCCTACAATCGGGGGGTTCTGAAAGTGGCAATATTTTTTGATATAGTCCTAATAACCTACTGGCGCGGTGCGGACTTCTGAGAAGGCGATCGCGAATTGTTTTAATGTGTACCGGTTCATCGGATGATTCCCAATTATCAATAATATGAGATTGCACGATCTCGCTAATTAATAATTGATTTGTAGTAAAATTTTTAGTTTTGCTTTCATCCGTTGAATCTGATATAATAGAAGCAGACGCTAAATTTTTTAAATGGTGTAGAATCAGCTTGCAAAGCTTTTGAGTCAGAAATGGCTGCCCTCCAGTCCAGTCCAAAATCTCTTTTAAAACCTCTTGAGGATTCTCTACTTTTCCCTCAAATCCCTTTGCTAAAGGCAGAGCTTCTTGTAAGTTAAAACCGTGCAATTCAATAGGTAAACCGATATTGAAGGGCGTGCGAGTTGCATCGCTAATTAAATCCGATGGGGTAGCTACTCCCAGCAAAGCAAATGTAATGCGCTGGTATTCTGAATTGTGAGCGCGTTTATTGTAGCAACATCTAATTAATGCAAAAAAATCGTCTAGCGGTTCTTGGAAACTCAGAACGCTATCAATTTCATCAATAAAAATGACCAGGTTTTGAGAAATTTTGACCAGCAGCAATTCTTCAATTAACTCTCCTAAGCGCTGCACCGGCGACATCAACTCTCTCTCCCGCCACCAAGCCATAAACTCGACTGGGTTAAACAGGTTGAAACTACACAAGAGTTTGTAAGCGACGCCGCCGTACCACTTATCCAGAGAGACTTGCTGGTTGCCAATGTCCGAAAGGTCGATCGTAGCACAGGCAATGCCATCAGCGGAGAGTTTTTGTACCGTTCGCACCAGCAAACTGGATTTGCCCATTTGTCGGGAATTGAGAACGTAACAAAACTCTCCAGCTTTCAGGGCTTGATAAAGTTCTGAGTCAGCTTGTCGCACTACATAAGTAGGTGCATCTTGCGGGAGACTGCCGCCGATTTGATATTGGTAATCGACTGTCATGATCTTGCCTATAATTAGATTATCTGGTCACTTGTGTTGTGCCTGTGCTACAAGCAAGTTTACCATTTTCATAGGTGGGTTCCGCTGGTTTAATTGTACCGGGAGAATCAGCTTGGCAGAATATGGATATTGTTGTTATTATTCCATCTTTAGCAGCCTTGGGCTCAAATTTTTTAACAGGAACTAGAAAGACACCGCCGACATAACTCTTAAGTTGTGGTTGCTTGGAGACTCCATAATTAAAAGCAGTTTGCTTTGTGGCGCGAACTGAATACTTGTATTTTGTTGTCTCCGTTTTTATCCCAATTTCCAAAGCATTAACAGAAGTGGCAAAAGCACTTTTTTCAGCAAAGTGAGCTTGCTGCGCCTTGTTCATTGAGCTCACATACTGTTTTGCTTCCGACTGCTTGCTTCTATTGGTATTATTTAGATAAAATGGCAGAGCTATCCCATTCATTACTCCAATACCGGCTATAAGTAATAAGCATCCACAACCGCGACAAGCTGCATTGCGAACTATTGATTCTTGATTGTTAGTCATGGTGTTGTCTCCTTAAATGGTATATACAATGCGAATTAAAGTCGGCGAGGCAGAGCCTCTGGATCTGCGTTACCAGGAAGAGCCTGGTAACGAGGAAAACGAGGAAAACGAGGGAATACTAATCTCTAAGCTCGCAGCTTTTGTACTTCTTTCCGATCAATGGATGTGGGCTGAACCACTTTACTGCCGATCGCAAAATCGCGCAATTCCACTCTCGTAAACTTCACACCCCAAGGATCTGTCGTTGTATCCAACTCCTCGACTAAAGCATTATTAATCTCATGTCGAGCCGTGTAGAGTTCCTCAACAGATAATTTAGCAAGGTGAGTCCGAATTGAAAGAATCAGCATATTTAACATCGCTTCCTTGAGATTCTGCACTTTGTAGGAAGCTTTTTCTAAGTCAATGATTCGCCAGTACACAATAAAATCAACGGTGACGGAAACCCGATCGCGCGTCGTGCATTCTTGCGGTGACAGCCTTAAAATTTGCTCGCGCAGAGTTTGTTTATAGGCGACTTGTTCGACAAAGGGAATCAAAAAGGTTATACCCGGTTCGAGTTTCTTGCGATCGTACTTTCCGAAAATTTCGACTAAGGCCTCATCTCCTTGACGGACGATTTTTACGCTGCTGGCTAAGGATACTCCGGTGATGGCAAGCAATACCGTCAAAAAATAGTGATACATAGTGAATCTCCTGGTAAATAGTTGACAGTTGACAGTTGACAGTTGACAGTTGACAGTGATTTCTTAGTCCGCGAAGGCGGACTTTGTTTGTGTAGAAGCGATTTCAATCGCCGAGTCATAAAAGTGCCAAGGTTTAGCCGTTGATGTGAATTAATCTGTCAGGTACAACAATCAACGTGTTTCCTTCGCGGCGCAAAACATAAACTTTTTGTCGGGGTGCGATCGCCCCTTGGGAATCTTCATTGCGAGCTTTCCAGGAAGCCCCTTCATAAATCACCATTCCGGTTTCTCCGGGGAAAATTTCGGAGATTGTTGTCGCTTCCGTGGCTTCGGGAATGACAAACTTTTTGCGAACAATGAAAATTGGTCGAATCCAGATGCTCAGCGCGAGGGCTATCCCCATCCAGTAGAAGATTTGCCAGTCAAAATCTTCATACATTATGTTCGCCCAACTAAACTGAAATGCTACAGATCCTCTCCACAAAATAAAGGATTCAATTAAAGCAGAAGCTCCCATCATTAACAGGTAAAATCTGTATTTTTGGGGCTGAGTTTTGATAATTAATAGCTCCATCGCACTCAGCACAACTCCCAGTAGCAGCCAGAATAGGGGCGGGGTGAAGGCGAAACCTGGTTGATTAGTGGCTGAGGCCAGTGACCAAATTAGGATAGAATACACAATGCTTTTACCTCGTTTTGATGGGATTCAACCTTGTTATTTCTAATCTAATCAGGTGGGTATTTGAGTTGGCGACTGAGTTATTTGAAAATTCATCGACTTTTCATCGACTTTTCATCGACTTTAGGGACGGTTGCCATTTATGATGGTTTCAGTGTCTTGATTGTGATAAGCAATGCCACGATCGCTAAAGGTGCGCGAAGAGTGCATTCGTGCAGTTAAATCCTGTCTCCTGAGAAATGGCTTTCCCAGTCAAAAAATCCTGGCTGAGGATTTAGGGATGGCCCAATCTACAGTCAGCCATTTTCTGAATGGCAAACCTGTGGATTATGCCAATTTCATCGAAATTTGTCGCGGATTGGGGCAGGAATGGCGCGATATAGCCGATTTTGAGGCGAATTCAGAGCCAGAGGAGGTAGTGCTGGTGAGGGCAAAAGTGGCGATCGCCTTCGAGGGCTTAGCCAACGCCCGATCGACCTCACACAACACCCTTTCCCAGCAGTTACACCAAGCTTTGAGTGCGGGAGGCCACGAAGTCTTTTTTATTAACAACAGCAGCGACTCAGCCTCATATTTAAAGCGTTGCGATTATTTGCTGTTGCTGATTTCCGAAGAATCGGCCGCTAGCGAAATGATATTGGAACAAGTGCAGCTAGCCAAAGAATTGCACAATCTAACTTCTCACAAACCAGCAATTTTACCGATTTTAGTTGAATTAAATACACCGCTTTCCTTTGACTTACTCAGCTATTTAGCAGGAATTCAGCCCTGGCTGTGGCGCGGTATTGGCGACTCATTTAAGTTATTATCCCAAATTTTAACCATTATTAAAGAAGGTCGCACATCGTTAACTGCCGACCATGAATTAGCTGTACAATGGCACGCAATTACTAGCACAAAACAGTCAATAATTCAACCCCTGCCAGCCGCGCCGCCAGAATTGCCGGGAGGACAAGTTGAACTCACTTCTTGTTTTTATATCGATCGCCCTCCGATCGAATCCCGCTGTTACGAGACGATCGCCCAACCGGGAGCCCTGATCCGCATAAAAGCACCCAGACAAATGGGCAAAACTTCCTTGATGGCGAGGATTTTGCATCATGCCGAACTGCAAGGTTCTCGCACGGTAGCGCTGAGTTTTCAGCTAGCCAATCGGAAAATATTCGCTAATTCAGATACATTTTTGCAGTGGTTTTGTGCTAGCATCGGTCAAGAGTTAGGAATGCTGGAGCAGTTGCCCAAGTGTTGGGAATTAGCCGATTTGATTGGCAGCAATCAGTGCTGCAAGGCTTATTTTGAACAGTATTTGCTGTCAGAATCCTCAAAACCTCTGACGTTAGGCTTGGATGAGAGCGATCGCCTGTTTGAATCGCCGGAAATTGCCGACGACTTTTTTGGGTTATTGCGAGCTTTACACGAAGAAGCAAAACGGCGAGATATTTGGAAAAAATTGCGTTTGATTGTGGTGCATTCGACAGAAGTATATATTCCGCTGGATGTGAATAAATCGCCGTTTAATGTGGGGTTGCCCATTGATTTGCCTGAGTTTAATTCCCAGCAAGTGCAAGACTTAGCAGCGCGACACGGAATCAATTGGAGTGCTACAGAAGTGGCAGAAATGATGGCGCTAGTGGGAGGACATCCCTACTTAGTGCGGCTGGCTATGTATCGCATTGCCTGTCAAGATGTGACTTTAAATCAATTGCTGAAATCGGCGGCAACCGAGGCAGGAATTTACAGCGACCATTTGCGCCGACATTTGTGGAATTTAGAAAAATATCCAGAATTAATCGAGGCGATGATGGAGGTAACGAGTGCGTCAAAGCCAGTCCGATTAAGGCTAGAAGTGGCGTTTAAATTAAACAGTATGGGGTTGGTGAAACAGGAGGGCAATTATTGCAGTGCGAGATGCAATTTGTATGAGGAGTATTTTCGCGATCGCCTTGACTGCAAATAATCCCTATTTACCCGATCGCCAAATCCACACTAACTACAAATTCGGGAAAAGCCAGCGGCGAAACTTCGTCGCCCCGCCAAAACCTCAGCATTAAACTGTAACCGTTAACCGTTGGCTGGCGGTTAACTTCCAAGCAGTTTTCCTGTAAATTTACTATCCAGACTTCCTGAATTTGCGATCGGGCATAAATAGGAAGTTTCACGTCTCTATCATAATCTATTGAAGTGTCAGCTACTTCTATTAACAGTAAAACTTCGGATGGGACCGGATGGGCGGTTGAATAGTAATCGGCGCGAGGTTGCAGCAATACTAGATCGGGTTGCGGTTCGGTTCGCTGGCTGACTTGAATGGGGTTTTGTACAGTCACAATCGCCCTTTCTTCTGGAAGCCGGCAAAAGAGTCGGGTAATGCGGTTAACACAACCTGCGTGACGAGTTCCAATTGCGGCCATTTGAACAAGTTCTCCTTCTATCAATTCTACGCGATCGCCCTCTGAAAGAATACCAGCTTTACCCATCAGATGGTATTCTTCTACGGTGAAAAGTCTTTTGAGCAACTGCACTGCCATAACTTACCGTTCCTCTAGTTTTGGGTTCCATTGTAGTTGATGGAAACACAGCTATATTAACAGCGGTCATAAAAAAATACAACTTGGGTGGGGATTTTTTATTAAGAAACCGCGAAGGCGCTAAGGACACGAAGGAAGAGAAAAAAGAAGGGAACAGAACCAGCGCAACCCAAAAATATCTATCAATAGAAAGGTGTATCCGGCTGACTGGTTCGGTATCTTGAAATTAATTAGCCATTATCCTCAGCAATCTGCAACGGTTGGCTGTTTGGGCAGGCAGCACAATAATCAGAGTTAGCATAACTTTATTCCATGCAAAACACCCTAGAGATACTTCCTTCTTCCGACTCGCCGAGTCTTCCCAAAAAGCAACCCGCACCCCCAAATTACGAAGCAGCCGATCGCCAATTTGTCAATTTGCTAGAAGTCGAGGATTTAGACAAGACTGTGGCGGCAAAACCGTTACTTGTCAGCGATTTTGAAAGCGCGATCGCCTATGCAATTCAAGCAGCTTACCAACAGGAACCGGGCGATGAGGCCGCTCACCGCTTCTTGCAGCGCGTACTTTACCGCATCAACCGCCTCAACTTGTTTTGGTACGACGATTTGCGCCGCTACAATAACGAGCGATCGCACTATTTGCGTTCCGTGCGCGATCGCATTGAGGAACCTTGGCAGCAGTGGGAAATCGCACAAATCGACGTTGCAGCGCTGCAAAAATTGCCGGATGTCAAGCAAGCGCTGCGCGATCGCGCGGCCGCCGATGTCGATCCTCCGCTAACTGAGATCGATCGCTACCAGCGGGAACAGATGACTGAAGAGGGATACAAACACCTGCTGGCGATCGCCTCCTTCGACGGTTTAGTGGAAGCCAGCCGTGTTTCTCGCATCATCGGCGGTGCCGGCAACGAAATTCAGTGCACCCTGACGCGAGTGCTGATCGAAGAATACGGCGGCGGTCGCCTCCCCCGCAAGCATTCGACCTTTTTTGCTCAAATGCTGGCAGAATTCGGGATGAGTACGGAACCCGAAGCGTACTTTGATTTAGTGCCTTGGCAAGTGCTCGCAAGCATTAATCACAACTTTCTGCTGACGGAACGCAAGCGCCATTTTCTGCGCTACAACGGTGGACTCACTTATTTTGAGGTCGCGGGGCCCGTGGCTTACCGCAATTATCTAGCCGCCGCCCAGCGTCTGGGTCTGTCGCAGGCTGCGATGGGTTATTGGGAACTGCACATCAAAGAAGATGAGCGTCACGGCCGCTGGATGTTGGATGAAGTGGCGATCCCGCTGGTTGATAGATACCCGCAGGAGGCTTGGGAACTGGTGTTGGGGTACGATCAGGAGAAGTCGATCGGCGATCGGGCTGGCGCTGCTGTAGTGCGATCGATCCAAGCCGCAGAACGGAATTAACAGCTATATCCTAGGGTGGGTCAGAGACTGATGCACCCTAGATTGTGCACCGTTCTCAATAAGCCTTTTAGGAACAGGCAAGATGCCTGTTCCACAAGAAATACACTCTTTGTGGAACAGGCATCTTGCCTGTTGCTCAAAAGGTGGAACAGGCATCTTGCCTGTTGCTCAAAAGGTGGAACAGGCATCTTGCCTGTTGCTCAAAAGGTGGAACAGGCAT
>NZ_JAUBPB010000028.1:0-40446 GCF_036700545.1 Microcoleus sp. SVA1B4 | reverse complement strand
CTTGCCTGTTGCTGTATTTCACAATGCTGTCATTAACTGAATTAGCTCGATCGACAAATCTCTTTGCGACTTTTGGTGCTTCTTAAACAAAACTCCAGCCAGCAGATAGATGTTTTCCGTATAAAAAGCCATTCCCTGTTCTCTGAGAGTGGCGATCGCGCTTTTCACCTTCGGTTCCGAGCTATAATAGCCAAAATTTAAAGGTGCAATTTCAAAATTCGCAACCGAGTAGCCTCGATCCAAGGCATAATCGATCAAACCCACAGGATTAGAATAGCTAGAAACCATCAGCAAAACTTCATCGCAGCCCAAAGATAAAAGTTTTTTAGCAATTGTCGAACCATCACTCCCGCCGTGCAACAGAGGCTGGTAAATCTTATCATCCACCGCCGGCAAGTAAGGCGGATTTGAGATGACACAATCCGCCGACTCGTATAAAGGCGAATCAAAAAAAGAGCAATTGTTGACGGTGTATCGTTCGCTCAGTTCATATTGCTTAATTTGAGACTGAGCAATTTTCCAAGCTACATTATTTAGCTCAAATCCCTGTATCGTCCCATCAAAATCACTTCTCAGCAAAGACTTAATAACTGGACTTCCCTCTCCTGAACCAAACTCTACGATAAGTCGAGAATTGTCACTAGCATTTAACACTAAACTTTCCAAGCAGTGCGCGTAAAAATCCGATTCTTCCGGGCAGTGGAATACCTGTTTGAGAGGATGGGATGAAGTGAGCATAAATTCTGTAACAAAGTTTACTTTCTTTTTAAATTATCCAATAAGTAATATTGCAGCCATCTGTCGCAAGAGCTATTTTATCAACTTGTGCAATCTATCTCTTCCTGTTTTACCTGGTGCGATCGAATAACTATTACTGCAGGCAGATTCTCCAATTAACTAGATTAATCCGATTGACAGATTGCAATTAGAGCGATTGCTGCTGAGATAGTACCTAAGCAAATAATTGTAAATTTTAATAGTGTCAGATATGACCTTTTTTAATTATTCAGTTCCGCCTCTGCGCCGGAAACAGCTTAACATCGAGGTTCCGGAGTTAGAAGGGCTTTGGCAGGTTCAGTTTCCCCTTGGCAAAGATCGATTTTATTCACAATTTTATACTTGTCTCGATCGTACTTGCTTGCTGTGGAGCTTGCTGTTAATACCCATATTCGGCACAGCACAATTTTTTTCGGTGAGTTGGATGCTGCAAGCCGGTTTGTGGTCAGCGCTCAGCCTCGTAGGTACAGCCGCAATGGTAAGCATGACATACTCTTGGGTCAAAATAGAACGCCTGCTTTGGGTGCTTTACGGTTGGGTAATACTAATGTTATTAGGATTGCTGCTGACCGATTTAGCAATTTTTCTCAGTTGGGGAAAAGTATTGGCGAATCTCTGTCCCCTGTGGTTGGGAATGAGCGGAATAGGGTATTTGGGGACTGGATTTGCAGTGCGATCGCGCGCGCTTTTAGCTGCAAGTTTACTTCACCTGGTGGGAATTTTGATTTTGCCTTACACGGGCGGTTGGTCTTTCCTATTTACGGGAACCGTAATGGTATTTAGCTTGCTGGTTTTAGCCGAATTGCAATGGGATATGCGCCAGCCGATTAACAGGCTCGATTAACTTGTGTACCACCGCGATTCCAACAGCTATCAACGTCAAGCATTAATCACAAGTGATGAGTACATTGCTAATGACTGATGAGATCATGCCCGCTAGAATAACGTCACTGCAATTGGTTGGTAGTGAGGATTCTTCGTTTTCATCAAAAGTTGAGGAATGAAGCCCTCACTACACAGCTAATAGGGGTTATGTTAGCGGACACGATATAGCAATCCTCGCATCAGTTGTACAAATATGTAGGGGTAGTGCTAAGAGTGCCTACCCCCCACGGATCGGGGCAACCACGGGGGGTTTGCCCCTACAAAAATTACACAATTCATTTAGGATTGCTATATTACTGATGGCTGATAACTAATTGCCACCAGACTGTACAGATTTGCGGGTTTGGTTAGTATCGTCGCCCTTGTGATGCCACGTGCCACCTTCGCCTTTAACATATTCAGATTTTACACTGTTCCAAGCAACGCTAGTAGCACCATCTGCGCTCATTCCATCTTCGCTAGCGCTCTTAAAAGCAGCCTGAAAAATTTGTTGAGATCCTTGGGGGAGTTCTTGTGCTTCCGAAGGTAAGGTGTCAAATTGTTGTTCTGGCATAATGACCTCTAATTATTAAACAGAAATTAAATCTTATATACTATAACCCTCTCCTTTCCTCTCTCTAAAAGCAAGTTTTAAACCCCATTATTCTCATCCCTGCGACAGATGTAATCTTAAAGTTATTCGCACCCCGAAAACTAATTGACTTGCCGTTGCAGGTTCAGCCGTATTTGGGTAATTTATTTTGTGAAACAGTCATTAATCTGATTTCGGCTTTTTCACTTGCGAATTTAGAAAAACCGATGAATATTAGATAGCGAATTTTGGGAATAATTCGATACAGCGTAGTTTATTTTGGCTTGTACAATGTGTTAAAAAATAAGCGCTATTTCGCATAGTTTTGGCTTTACTATATCAGAGTTTAGCCGATCGCACTCACAAGCAATCCTGACGACTGCGCCGCCGCTGGTTAATTGAATCTCGCGCGGGCCGCACTCGGACAGCCCTCAGTTCGCCTTCCTGTTTAACGCAAGTCAAATACCAGTCAAAAGCCTTGCTGTTGCCTGGTTATAGGCGCTATAGGACTATGAGCGATCGGGCGTCTTGAGATAATTTAGTTTCCTGATAAAGTTTGAGCGGTATTCTGCCAGTGCCCAAATTGCCAGCAGCAAGTTAAGGAAAAATAACGCTCATAAAATTTGAAACTAACTCCTATGGCGTAGCGCTAACCCAAAATTGAGGGTGAGAAAATCAATAATTTCTGTCTCAAAGCACCAGCCGCCGGAGAAAATTTATAGGAAGAACCGCGCGCTTGTCTCAGAAACCCAGTTGATTCCTATATGTCTGGTGACTCAACCCAAAATTTTTCAGATCAACCCGCTTTTTATCCCCTGTAGACAAATTTTTATTTAGCTAGTCTGCCGCCCCATCAAATATCATCCACCACCTGAAATAAAACGCCATTTTGCCAAATATTCCTAAAGATGAATGGCGAACTGGAAGCATACCTAATAGCTTATAAACTGTTAACGCGGCGGTCTAATTTATCCGTGGGAAATAATCGAGGAAACGGGACTAAATATGCTCCTTTACCTTCATTATTCCACAGCAAAGGTTAGAAAAGTTGCACGTTACGCTGTCAATTTTACCCTGCGGTTGTGGCATCACAAGCGATCGCAGGACTCAATGCAAAAGCAAGCATTACCATGAAATCTTCTAAATTGTTGAAAGTTGTTTTAGCAAGCGCTTGTACTTTAGGTTTAGCAACGGTTTCCTTCGCAGTGCCTGCTTCTGCCCAGTCAGGCGGTGCTGGAAGCGGTGCAGGCACAACTGGTACAGGCACAGGCACAACTGGTACAGGCACAGGCACAACTGGTACGACAGACGGCACGACTGGCACCGGCACAACCGGTACAACAGACGGCGCGACGGGCACGGGTACAACCGGCACGGGTACAACAGGCACGGGTACAACCGGTACAACCGATACGACGGGCACTGGCACAACCGGTACAACCGATACAACCGGCACTGGCACAACCGATACAACCGGCACTGGCACAACCGGTACAACCGGGACAGGTACAACCGATACAACCGGGACAGGTACAACCGATACAACCGGGACAGGTACAACCGATACGACGGGCACGGGTACAACTGGTACAACCGGGACAGGTACAACCGATACAACCGGCACTGGCACAACCGATACAACTGGCACTGGCACAACCGATACAACGGGTACAACTGGCACAGGTACAACGGGTACAACCGGGACAGGTACAACGGGTACAACCGGGACAGGTACAACGGGTACAACTGGCACAGGTACAACGGGTACAACCGGGACAGGTACAACGGGTACAACCGGTACAACCGGGACAGGTACAACGGGTACAACTGGGACAGGTACAACGGGTACAACGGGTACGACGGGCACGGGTACAACGGGTACAACCGGTACAACCGGTACAACGGGTACAACCGGTACAACCGGTACGACAGACGGTACGACATCGACGCCGGCTGATACTAATTCGGGAGTTTTGAGTGCTCGGCGCGATCGCCCCAACAATTTCGGGTGGCTGGGTGCCTTGGGCGCGTTTGGTTTGATCAACTTGTTTCGGAAAGGCAGTACACCCTCCCATCGGTAGTTTCTGGCGATTCCCGTAGGGAATAGTTTCGCTTCACATACTTTTGAAAACAACTTAGAGGCTTAGAAATTCATGACTTCACTCAATCGCAAAAGTTTGTTCAAAAAATTGGTAACAGTTGCCGGAATTGCCGGCGTTAGTTCCTTGATAGCTGTGCCGGGATTGGCAGAATTAAACCGCCAGACTCACGGCTTCAACCAGTCGGGCGATCGGGTTCTTGAGCTTGCTGATAACGCTACCGACGATGCTACTACTCCCAACACTCCAAATACCCCCACCAACAACACTCCCGGCCGTTCTCCAAATAGCCCCATCAACAACACTCCTAGCCGTTCTCCCAACACTCCAACAGGTGGCGAAACTTCCCCTAATTCTCTCAGCAGCCAAGACAGAAACTTTGCCATGCAAGCAGGTCAAATTGGTATGATGGAAGTGCAGCTCGGCAGATTGGCAGTGCAGCGCGGTTCTAGTGCTAGTGTGAAACAATACGGGCAAGAAATGGTTGAGGAACACACCCAGGCTAATGAAGAATTGATGCAGTTAGCAATGCAAAAAGAGGTAAAACTGCCAACCGAAATGAGTACCCAGAACAAAGCTTTGATGGATCGACTTTCGGGACTCTCTGGTACAAGTTTTGACAGGGCTTATAAGCAGGCTATGATCGACAGCCACAATCAGGCTATTGCTTTGTTTCAAGCTCAATCTCAACAGGGACAAGATCCCGAATTGAAGGCTTGGGCCACCCAAAAGTTGCCGAACCTTCAGGCGCACTTGCAAATGGTTAACCAAATGTTGGCAGATACCAGTCAGCCGTAATATCAGGTAGAGGAGGTAGAGTGCGATCGCCTAAAAGCCGATCGCACTCTACTTTTGCTAATTCGAGACTTAGCCTAAATTAATCATTTTTTAACAGACAGGCGTTCGATCGCCCGATCGCAGAAACAAGCAAGTGCGATCGGGCGATTTATTCAAAGAACACCAAATTAATTAGTCCTCAGTTTCGACAAAAACAGTCACAGCCGCCACAGCGATTAGCATTTCATCATTTTTATCATTCAGAGAGGCGATCGCCCTTCCTGGCACAATCATGCCTCCTTGCTCCACAATCAGAGTTTTGCTGCCAAAAGGCAGCACCGCCAACACCTCCTGTTCCCGCACTTGTTCCGGGTAAGGAACAGCCACCTTTACCTCAACAATCATCTGATTCGGGTCGCTCAAACCAGCCACTTCCCAGACGCCTAAGAGAGCATTGTGGGCGATCGCATTTCGTACAGCCCTTGCACAGGCTACAGTCGGTTCCTGCCCGTGCTGGTCTATACCCATCCCCATTTCAATAATGAAACATTTACGTGCCATAGTTGCCCCTTGGTTGATTTTTATTTTTAGTTGATCGCAGTTTTTCCCCAAACAATTATCAACCAAAATGACCGCAGTTTATATTATTTTATCGATTCCTCGAATAACACAATAATCATCTCATTTAATCAAAAAAAGGTAACTTTTGACCAGAGCCAAACTGATATCAAATCAGTCCTTGTAAATCTAAAATCTAAAATCTAAAATCTAAAATGGTATAACTTATGGTAATATAACCAAATTCAGCTTTCCTAGCGGACTGCAAAACTCATCGCCAGCTTGAATCATGGATAGTTTTCTACCAATTGCCTACTTTCAAAACCAATTTCTCCCATTTACCGACGCCAAAATTTCCATAGCCACCCACGCACTGCACTACGGAACCGGAGTTTTAGGCGGGTTGCGGGGAATTCCAGACCCCCAAAATGCCGATCGAATATTGCTATTTAGATTAGACCGCCACTGTCAAAGATTAAGTCAAAGTGCCCGCTTCCTCAACTGCGATTTACCAGCCAGCAAAATCCAACAAATAATTATTGATTTTGTCCAGAAAAACAAACCAACAAAATCATTTTATATCCGCCCTTTTATCTACACATCCAGTTTAGGAATTGCCCCCCGACTGCACAACGTAGAAACAGACTTTTTTGTCTACGGATTAGAACTTTCCGACTATTTGCCCAAAGAAGGAGTCAACTGTAGAATTAGCTCTTGGTACCGCCAAGAAGACCGCAGTTTGCCCTTAAGAGGTAAAATTAGCGGCGCCTACATCACCTCAGCTTTAGCCAAAACCGAAGCAGTAGAATCCGGCTTCGACGAAGCAATTATGATGAACACTCAGGGAAAAGTCAGCGAAGCTTCAGGGATGAACATATTTGTCGCCAGAAACGGTAAATTAGTTACTCCCGGTTTCGAGCAAGATATTCTCGAAGGAATTACCAGAGACAGCGTAATCACAATCGCCAGAGACTTAGGAATTGAAGTCATAGAAAGACCCGTTGATAGATCAGAACTGTTGATTGCAGACGAAATTTTCCTCTGCGGAACCGCAGCCAAAATTACGCCAATTAAGCGAGTAGAAAACTATCACTTGCCCACAAACCGACCCATCACCGAAAAGATTTTGGACAAACTAACCGGGATTATAGAAAATCGCGACAGCAAGTATCAAGACTGGGTATTTCCGATTGATCTTAATTAACCGTTTGTAGTGAGGAGTTCAGTCCTTCTTTTAAGAACTAAATTCCTCACTACAAACCATCAACTGGACTGCCGTGTCCTTACACCCGTCTGCTCTATTTCATCGGCTTAAAAACTTCTATATCGACGCTCCAGAATTAACTACATCGATAATTAAGAAATGCTATGGAAGCTCGAGAATTTTACGAACAAGGATTCGACCTCGGTCGCAGGGGGCTGTACGAGGAAGCAGTTGCAGCTTTTACTCAAGCAATAAATCTCAATCCTGACTTTGTAGAAGCTTACATGATTCGTGCTACTGCTCGAAGTGGAACAGGAGATTTACAGGGGGGAATTGAAGATTTTGAGAAAGCTATGGATATCTACAGGGCTAGAGGACAATCGCAAATAGCTGATATGCTTTTAGTCCCCTGGAGTGCGCTGCACAATGAAATTAGGTTTAAGGACTAAAGTCCTTACTACAAACTAAAGTTCACTCACACAAAGCAGCCGCGTGAAATTGAATATGATCCTCGATAAAAGTCGCCACAAAATAATAGCTGTGATCGTAACCTTCCTGCATCCTTAAATTCAGCGGCTGTCCCGCTTTTGCACAAGCTTCCGCGAACACTTCCGGCAACAACTGCCCGTCAGCAAGAAACGAATCAGCCGTGCCGCAGTCAATCATAATCGGACGGTTGTATTGCGCTGCAAGCACCAATTCGCTAGCATCCCAAGCCCTCCAGATATCTCTGTCGCTGCCGAGGTAGTGTCCAAAAGCTTTTTGTCCCCAAGGGCAGCTCATTGGCGCGGAAATAGGCGCAAAAGCGGAAACTGAAAGATAGCGAGATCCATTTTTCAACGCGCAAATTAAAGCCCCGTGTCCGCCCATCGAATGACCGAAAATTCCTTGTTTTTCCGGTATCGCTGGAAAATTTTCGGCGATTAAATTTGGCAATTCATCAACCACATAACTGTACATTCGATAGTGAGCATTCCAAGGTGCGGCTGTCGCATCAACATAAAAACCTGCACCACTTCCTAAATCCCAATCGTCATCTTCCCCAGGGATGCCAGTATTGCGCGGGCTAGTGTCGGGCGCAACCAGCATTAACCCATATTTTGCCGCAAATTGTTGCGCCCCCGCTTTTGCCATAAAGTTCTCTTCTGTGCAGGTTAAACCAGATAGAAAATACAAAACTGGTACGGGTTGAGATAAAGCTTGCGGGGGCTGATAAACTGCGATTTTCATCTCGCTGTTGCAGGTTGAGGATTGATGGCTATAAAAGCCGAGTTTGCCACCGAAAGTTTTCTGTTCTTTGTGCAGTTTTAGGGAGTCTGATATCATGTTAATTCTATTTCATTTTTGAATTAGATTTTTTTTAACCGCAGAGGGCGCAGAGGGCGCAGAGGAAGAGGGAAGAGAGAAAGATTTTTGTTCAAAATGTCAAAACTGTGCGAATTGATTGGCCTTTGTGCATTAAATCAAAGGCTTCGTTGATTTTGTCGATCGGCATTACCTGAGTTACCAGACTGTCAATATCAATTTTACCGTCCATGTACCAATCCACAATCTTAGGCACATCAGTTCTGCCTTTTGCGCCACCAAAAGCCGTGCCTTTCCAAACCCTACCAGTTACTAGCTGAAACGGGCGGGTACTAATTTCTTGACCAGCTCCCGCTACCCCGACAATTACGCTCACGCCCCAACCTTTGTGGCAGCATTCTAAAGCTTGGCGCATCACATTAATGTTGCCGATACATTCAAAACTGTAATCTGCTCCGCCTTTGGTTAAATCTACTAAATAAGGCACTAAATCGCCTTCGACTTCGCGGGGATTGACAAAGTGAGTCATGCCGAATTTTTCCGCCATCTCTCGCTTGTCGGGGTTCAAGTCTACGCCGACAATCATGTTAGCTCCCACCATGCGAGCTGCTTGAATTACATTCAAACCCACGCCGCCCAAACCGAAAACTACCACATTAGAACCAGGCTCTACTTTCGCAGTATTAATGACAGCGCCGATGCCAGTTGTTACGCCGCAGCCGATTAAACAAACTTTATCAAAAGGAGCATCTTCGCGAATTTTGGCTACCGCAATTTCTGGCAATACTGTATAATTAGCAAAGGTAGAAGTTCCCATGTAATGGTATAGTTTCTGCCCATCTATGGAAAATCGGCTCGTGCCGTCGGGCATCACTCCCTGGCCTTGAGTCAGGCGAATTGCTTGACAGAGATTAGTTTTGCGGCTCAAACAATATTCGCAGTTGCGGCATTCGGGAATGTAGAGAGGAATTACCCGATCGCCCACTTTGACACTCGTGACTCCCGGCCCAACTTCTGCGACAATCCCGGCTCCCTCGTGGCCTAAAATAGCCGGAAACAAACCTTCAGGATCGGCACCGGAAAGAGTGTAAGCATCAGTGTGACAAACACCCGTGGCTTTAATTTCCACCAACACCTCTCCAGCCCGAGGCCCATCCAGATCAACCGTTTCAATGCTCAAAGGTTGGCCGGCACTGCGAGCAACTGCTGCTTTTACTTTCATGCTTTCTCCTTGCGATCGATTTGTTAATTGACCCGTCATTCGATTTTAGATTTTAGATTTTAGATTTTGGATTGACCCCACGGATTAATTCGGGGGCTTGAGGATTTTAGATTTTGGATTGACTTGCGCGAGATAAATCACGTGGCGGGTACCACCTTTGAAATTCTTGGTCAAGATGTATTGTATTACTTAATGTCAAAATTGGAGCAAATCTATGACAAAATTAATTGTAATTACCGGAGTCAGTCGCGGTCTAGGTCTTGCCATGACCGAAAAGTTTATTGAATTGGGACATACAGTTGTGGGATGCGCCCGTTCTTCCGAAGCGGTGAAAAAACTCCAACAAAAATATAGTGCGCCCCACCATTTTACTTGTTTGGATGTCACCAAGGACGATCGAGTAAAAGCTTGGGCCACAGAAATGCTGGCAAAAAATGCTCCCCCAGATTTGTTAATTAATAATGCAGGCGTAGCTAATCATCTCGCGCCCCTTTGGAATATCAGCAACGAAGAATTTTCTCAGGTAATTGATGTTAATATTAAAGGTACAGCTAATGTAATTCGTCACTTTGTCCCGGCAATGATTGCTCAAAAAAGTGGCATAATTGTCAACTTTAGTTCTGGTTGGGGAAGGTCAACTTCGCCGGAAGTCGCGCCCTATTGCGCTTCCAAGTGGGCAATAGAAGGACTTACGCGATCGCTCGCTCAAGAATTGCCCGCAGGTATGGCAGCATTTCCTTTGAATCCGGGGATAATTCACACCGATATGCTAGACATTTGTTTCGGAGAAGATGCGGCAAATTACCCATCAGTCAAAGCATGGGTGCAAAAAGCTGTTCCTTTCTTACTAAAACTAAAAGCTTCAGATAACGGAATGCCCCTGACTGTTCCGGGATAATACAACAACCCTTACAGGATTTGCGAACCTCTCTCCTTTCTTCTCCTCTGCGCCCTCTGCGCTCTCTGCGGTTCATAAAAAAAATCAAAAATGAAATAAAATTGCTATATTCCCAAATCACAACTCTTTCCCCAAATAGCCACAGTGAACTTGCCGCTAACCTCCCCCTCGCAAACCGAAACCCGCAAAGCAGACCACCTGCGGATTTGCCTCGAAGAAGACGTACAATTTCGCGAAACTACCAGCGGCCTCGAACGCTACCGTTTTGAACACTGCTGTTTGCCAGAACTCGATCGCACCGAAATCGATTTAACCTCCACATTTCTCGGCAAAAAATTAGCCGTTCCCCTGCTAATTTCCTCAATGACCGGCGGCACAGAATTAGCCCAGACAATCAATTATCGCCTCGCCGATGTCGCTCAAGAATACAAACTAGCAATGGGAGTCGGTTCCCAGCGAATTGTTGTAGAAAATCCTCAACTCGCTCCTACATTTGCCGTCCGTCGCCGCGCTCCAGATATTGTGTTATTTGCAAATATCGGAGCCGTTCAATTAAACTACAATTACGGTTTGGAACAGTGCCAAAAAATCATTGATATTCTCGAAGCAGATGCCCTAATTTTGCACCTCAATCCGCTGCAAGAGTGCGTCCAAACCGAAGGCGATACTAACTTTAAAGGACTGCTAGATAAAATTGCCAAATTGTGCGATAAATTACCAGTACCAGTTATTGCTAAAGAAGTCGGCAACGGTATTTCAGGAAAGATGGCAAAGAAATTGCTCGCCGCTGGGGTAGGTGCGATCGACATTGCCGGGGCCGGAGGCACTTCTTGGGCGAAAATAGAAGGAGAGCGAGCTAAAGATAGCAAGCAGCGCAGGTTAGGCGCAACCTTTGCCGACTGGGGAATACCAACAGCCGAGTGCATTGTCAGCACCCGCGCCGTAGCGCCGGATGTTCCTCTGATTGCCTCTGGAGGCTTGCAAAACGGGCTGGATGCAGCGAAGTCGATCGCCCTTGGCGCGGATATTGCGGGACTGGCGCGGCCGTTTCTACAAGCAGCAGCGGAATCGGAATCCGCCGCAGCCCTTCTAGCTGAGGTTTTAATTGCAGAAATCGCCACCGTGATGTTCTGTACGGGCTGCGGTAATTTGGATGAGCTAAAACATTCTGGGGTTTTGGAAAGGTTAAGATAAAAGTGAGTCAGCAGTCAAAAGTCATTAGTCAGCAGTCATTAGTCAACAGTCATTAGTCATTAGCTAATAACTAACGACACCAGAGAAGTGCTAAATCCTACTTGCAGGAATGACCAATAATATCGTTTCCGCCGACATCGGAATAATATTTTTCCGAGTGCAGTGCGAGCGGGACACTTGCACACTCGGTATCATTCCGTTCTAACCGGATTCGATATAACTAATAACTAATAACTAATGACTAATGACTAATGACTAATTACCAATAACCAATTATCTAATGAAAGATTTCCTAAAATATACCTGTGCAAGTTTACTGGGAACCTTCCTAGGATTGTTGCTGCTGGGCAGCATCGGATTGGGGGGACTGGTACTACTAATTGCTCTGGCGGCATCGTCGTCTAAAGATTCAGGCCCGCAAGTTAAAGATAAGTCTGTATTGGTATTAGACCTTTCTTTAAATATTACCGACAGCAAACCGAGCCGCAGCACTAGCGCGGCGATTGAAGAAGTGCTTTCGGAAGATTCCGGCGATACAGTGACGCTGCGGACTGTTTTAGACACGATCGAATATGCGAAAAAAGACCCGAAAATCGTTGGCCTTTATCTTGAAGGCAGCTCAAATTCGAGCAGCAGCGGGTTTGCCAATCTCAAAGAAGTTCGATCGGCCTTGCAGCGTTTCCGAGATGCCAAAAAACCCATTTTTGCTTACCAGATGGACTGGAATGAGCGAGATTATTACCTCGGTTCCGTTGCTAATACAATTGCCGTAAATCCTTACGGCGCTTTGGAAATCAACGGTTTTAGCAGTCAGGCAATGTTTCTCACTGGTGCTTTGGAAAAATACGGCGTGGGAGTGCAAGTGACTCGCGTCGGCAAATACAAGTCAGCCGTTGAGCCGTTTTTGCTCACAAAAATGAGCCCCGAAAATCGCCAGCAAACTCAAAAGTTGCTCGGAGATATGTGGGGAGAATACCTGAAAACTGTCGCCCCGAGTCGCAAAGTGACTGTTGGGCAACTGCAAGCGCTTGCAGATAATCGCGGAATTTTGATGGCTGACGAAGCTCTCAAAAACAAGTTAGTTGATAAAGTTGTATACTTTGACGAAGTATCGACAGAACTCAAAAAACTCACAGGAACCGATAGCGAAAACAAATCTTTCAAGCAAATTAGTTTGAAAAATTACGCGAGAATTGCTGAAAATAAAAAATCAACTCGCGCTGACAAGAAAAACCAAATTGCTATACTTTACGCTGAAGGAGAGATTGTAGACGGGGAAGGGGGCCCGACTCAAGTAGGAGGCGATCGCATCGCTCAAGCAATGCGGAAAATCCGAGAAGATGAGGAAGTAAAAGCCGTAGTTTTGCGCGTCAACAGTCCCGGAGGCAGCGCGACGGGGGCCGAAGTAATTGCACGCGAAGTAATGCTGACGGGGAAAAAGAAACCAGTTATTGTTTCAATGGGCAATTTAGCAGCATCCGGTGGCTATTGGATTTCGATGGGTTCCAACCGCATTTTTGCCGAACCGAATACGATTACCGGTTCGATAGGCGTTTTTGGAATGCGGTTCAACGCCGAAAAGTTGGCTGCTAACAACGGCCTGACTTGGGACGTGGTGAAAACCGCCCGCTTTGCAGATATTAACACGGTTTCCCGCCCGAAAAATCCTCAAGAATTGGCGAATATTCAGAGGAGAGTCGATAGCATTTACGATCGATTTATTACTAAAGTCGCCACCGCCCGCAAACTGCCGAAAAACCAGGTACAAGAAATTGCTCAAGGCAGGGTGTGGTCTGGTACGGCCGCGAAACAGTTGGGTTTAGTGGATGAAATTGGCGGTCTTGAAGATGCTGTCAGAGAGGCTGCTAAGCAAGCTAAACTAGGCGACGATTGGAAGGTGGAAGAATATCCAAAACGCCGCACTTTGGAGGAGCGAATTTTGGAAAGACTTTCAGGCGTTCACGTTTTGAAACCAGCCGCCAAACTCGACCCGCTAACGGCCGAATTTAAGAAAATGCAAGAGGAATTGGCTGCGATCAAGTCGATGAACGACCCGCAGGGGATTTACGTTCGCTTGCCTTTCAATTTGCGGATTGATTAATTAATACCAAATCCGGGATTTTTACCCCTTTATTCTTAGTCCCCCTCTGTTGAGACGAAAGTTTTGCTCTTGAACCGTTGCAAGCGCTGAGTCTGATAGGGGTTTTTAACCCGGGCTTGGTAAAAGTAGGCTGACAAGCGAATTTCTTGATGGTACAGCCCCCGGATTTATCCGTGGAATCAACCCAAAATCGAAAATCGAAAATCAGAAGAGCCCCCGCATTTATCCGTGGGGTCGCCTCTAAAATCTAAAATCTAAAATCTAAAATCGATTGACGCACCTACAAACAACTGAAAAACCCGGTTTCTTCAAGAAACCGGGTTTATGAATACCCTAAAAGTCGATTGACTGGGAATTGGCAATATTTGTTATGCAGCACGCTGAGTTAACAATCCCCAGATGAAAAGTAGAACTAGCGCACCTACGACTGCAAAAGCTATGCTGGGTAGAGTCAATGCTCCGAAGGATGCTCCCCCGCTCGTCCCCAGTAAGACTTGACCTAGATAACCTCCCACTAGGGCGCCCAAAATTCCTAAACCTGTTGTTGCCAGAAAGCCACCGCCTTGAGTTCCCGGATAAATGGCTTTGGCTAGCGCACCGGCAATCAATCCTAAAACGATCCAAGCAATAATTCCCATTTCTCTTTCTCCTGAATACTTAAACTTTTCTTGTGCCTTGTCTTATGTTCTAAGAATAACAACCCCTATCCCGCCCTTACCTCTACCGCAGGGATGAACCGAAAGTGGTAGGATTTCTCATGAATCGTCGGAGTTTGAGGCTGTTTAATATCTCAAAAGACTTAACCCACTTTTTCGAGGGAAGAAAGGTACTTATGCTCAAAGCAAAAGGGAAATAGGAGAATCTTTTCTGGGACTTTTTGTGTTTTGGTGGTTAAAAAAATTACAATATTTCTGTGAAATGAGGAAAGTTTGCGCCCGATGGATCTGACTCTGTGCATGATTGTGAAGAATGAAGAGGCAACACTGTCGCGGACTTTGGACAGCGTTAAGGGTGTTGTTGACGAAATGGTGGTGGTGGATACGGGATCGGGCGATCGCACCCGTGAAATTGCCAGAGAATTTGGGGCGAGGGTTTATGACTTTGAATGGTGCGACGACTTCGCAGCGGCGCGCAATGAGTGTCTCAAGCACGCCCAGGGCGACTGGATTTTGGTATTAGATGCCGATGAGGTTTTGGTACCGGAGATTCTACCTCAAATAAAGCCGGCAATTGCGAGCGATCGGCTGCTGCTAATCAATCTCATCCGCCAAGAAATCGGTGCCTCTCAATCTCCCTATTCCCTAGTGTCGCGCTTGTTCCGTAATCGCCTCGATATCCGCTTTTCTCGCCCTTACCACGCCATGGTAGACGACAGCGTGGCTGAGATTTTGCACAGGGAACCAAATTGGAAAATAGCTTCTCTCCCTGATGTGGCGATTTGGCACTCTGGTTATCAAAAAGATGCGATCGCCGCAAAAAGTAAATTCCAAAAAGCTCAAGCAGCCATGGAACGGTATATCGCTTATTATCCAAACGATGCTTATGCTTGTAGCAAATTAGGTGCGCTGTATGTAGAAAGCGGGCAAATCGGGCGGGGAATTAATTTATTAACCAAAGGCTTGACTGCTGCGGCAATTAATGATTCTATTCTTTACGAACTCAACTATCATTTGGGAATTGCATATCGCCAGCAGCAGCAATTTGTTAAAGCAAAAGAACACTATCAAGCGGCAATTAATACAGATGTGTTCCCCGCGCTCAAGTTGGGTGCTTACAATAATTTGGGCAATTTGCTCAAAGATGAAGGAGATTTGAAATCTGCTGAAAAAGCTTACAAAGCAGCTTTAAAAATTGACCCTAATTTTGGAGTAGGTCACTACAATTTAGGATTGACGCTGAAGGCAGCCGGAAATTTAGCAGATGCGATCGCCTATTACCGACAAGCGATAAAAATCGATCCCGAACACGCCGAAGCTCATCAAAACTTGGCAGTAGCCTTGCTCAAAATTGGCAAAATGCCAGAAAGTTTAGCAGAATTCAAAAGAGCGATCGCCCTTCACGAACAGCGCCGCCCCTTTGAAGCAGAACGCCTGCGCCGGGGACTACAAGAAATGGGTTTAATGTAACTGACATCTTGCACCCTCCGTCAAAAACCTGTAGGGGCGGGTTCACCAATAGCTTTAAAGGATACCCAAAGACTCAAAAACCCGCCCACACCCCGCGCTCAAGTTTTTTATTGACAGTTGTGCAAGATATAAGATGTAAGAAATAAAATCAAGCAATTATCTCTACTTTGCCGCTATCCAAATCGTAGCGGCCCCCAACAACTTTAAGCTTGCCCGCTTTGACTGCTTCCGCTAAAATAGGCGACGAGGATTGTAACTTATTTACATTCATTTTCACATTAGCTCTGACTGCGTTATCCCACGCATCGCCTGTTTGACCTTTAGTCGAATCAACTGCCGGTTTAATCGCCGCCACCAAAGTGCTAATGTGACCCGGCACAGCTTTACCATCTAAAGCTGCTTTGACAGCACCGCAGCGTTCGTGACCCAGAATTACTAATAGTGGCACTCCTAATTCTAAGGTGGCATATTCTATATTCCCGAGAACCACATCGTCGAGAAAATTGCCAGCTACTCGAATATCAAATAAGTCGCCTAATCCTTGGTCGAAAATAATTTCGGGAGCAACGCGCGAATCAGAACAAGCCAGGATGGTTGCAAACGGATGTTGACCCTGTGCTACTTCTACAACTCGCGATCGAGCTTGGTCGGGAAATGTCCGTTTTTGCTCAATGTAGCGTTGATTCCCCTCCATCAATTTCTTAAGAGCACTGTTAGGAGTAATGTCAGTAGGAGTAAGGTCAGAGATTGCCTCTGCCTTTGCTGCTTCTGCTTGTAAAAACGCAGGTGCCAAGCTGGCCGCCAGCATCCCTGCACCAGCCCTCAGCATTAAATTCCGTCGCGAAATCATACCTGTTCTTTCGCTTTTAGTCATTGCTTGCAACTCGGTTCAATTGTTTGTATTTGTTAGCATAATATATACCACAAGCTGAGTCAGACTTCTTTGATTTTTCTTTACAAGCTGCTCCGGCACAATATAAACTTCAAAAAAGTAGCCCATTTTTATTTCATTCCTATTTTATTTAGTAAAGTCAACGGCAGTCATCCTTCTGCGGACAGGGATGCTAGAATGTATCTAAAACGACAATTATTTATCAATGGATCGAAATGTCCTACGTCGCCAGCATTCATATCTATCCGGTAAAGTCCCTTGACGGCATAGCAGTCAGTCAAGCAACTATTCTAGCCAGCGGAGCTCTAGAAGGCGATCGCTCTTTTGCAATCTGCGATGCAGCAGGAGAATTGGTTAACACTAAGCACAACAGCGGAGTCCGTTTTCTACGCTTATCTTTTGACCTCAAAAAAAGAATTGCCGGTCTGAAAATTCAAGGCACCGAACAAGAAATATTTTTTCATGTAGATAGAGAACGCTTGGCAATAGAATGTTGGTTGAGCAACTACTTCGGTTTCCCTGTCAAATTAATTGAAAACTTGCTGACAGGTTTTCCCGACAATACCGCTGCACCAGGGCCAAGCATTATCAGTACCGAAACAATTGCCGAAGTTGCATCTTGGTTTCCGAGAGTTTGCGTTAACGAGATGCGCCATCGCTTGCGAGCTAATATTGAAATAGGAGATGTCCCGGCTTTTTGGGAAGACCAACTTTTACCACAAGCCGATGAAATTGTGAGGTTTAAAATAGGGACTGTAATATTTGAAGCTATTAATCCCGGTCATCCCTGTATCCTATCTACGCAAAATTATGCGGCGCAAGCAAGCGATCTAAATTTTAAAAATATACTAACAGCCAAGCAGAAGGAAATTATGCCTGACTTGGTAAAAAAAGGGCATTTAAATCACTTTAGTCGGCTGATAGTTAACACGCGGCTCGCACCTCAACCAGCAGAAAAAATATTACATATAGGAGACGAAGTTCAAATTATCACCGTCAGCAAATCCCTATTTAATACCATTTCTGATTAGTTGTAGGTTATGAGTCCGATCGAGCAGGCGGCAACTCCAAAGTAAGTTGACCTAAAACACCAGTTCTAAAATCGTTTAACATCTGCCGCGCCGTTCGTTCGACATCTCCTTTATACCTGTCTTTTGCTACCTCGTGCAGATAATCTTCACCATTACTAGAGGCTGCATCTAATTTATACCTGGATTTGAAACCAGATAGTGATATCAACGTGTCATCAGTCGCCTCCAGCCCTTGGAGCAAATCTACCATCGCTGCTGCTACTACCTGATTGTCGTAAGCTGCTTCGCCAATATCTTCGCAAATAGCTAATTTTATGGCATTTTCTTGATTGTTAATTCGGGTTGGGATCACTCCGGGGGCGTCTAATAATTCAATTTCGTCAGAAATGCGAATCCATCGCAGCGATTTAGTTACTCCAGCTCTGCGGGCACTGTCTACCACTCTCCGCCCTAACAGCCGATTAATTAAAGCAGATTTTCCGACATTGGGAAATCCCATCACCACTGCACGGACTGGACGGGGCAGCATACCTCGATCGAACCTTCTTTGATTTAGCTGCACCCCAGCATTCTGCACCGCATCCGCCACATCATGTACTCCGTGACCGTGCTCGGCATTAGTAAAATATGCAGTTTCCCCCTGGGACTCAAACCATGTTTCCCACGCCTCGCGCGATCGAGGCGTAATCATATCCATGCGGTTGACGACCAATACTCGCGGCTTGCCGCCCACCCAACTCGGCATTTGGGGGTGATAAGTAGCCAAGGGAATGCGGGCATCTCGGACTTCGAGTACCACATCTACCCGCTTTAGCTGTTCTTTTAATGCCCGTTCAGCTTTCGCAATGTGACCGGGATACCAGTGAATTTTCATTAGTTATTAGTTATTAGTCATTAGTCAGCAGTCATTAGTCAGCAGCCATTAGCCACCAGTCATTAGCCACCAGTCATTAGTCAGCAGCCATTAGCCACCAGTCATTAGCCATTAGTCGCTGTGTCAGGGCGGGTTTACGCATACCCTGGATTTACATAATAGATACGGGTGAACCCGCCCCTACAGAATCTAGGTTTATTTAGTCGGACACGATATAACACGTGACTAATGACTAATAACTAATGACTAATAACTAATGACTAATAACTAAGGCACAATCAAAACTGCACAAGGAGACAGATTGATCACCCGATTGGTAACGCTGTCAGACGCCCCATCATCGGTTAAACCCATCCCCCGACAGCCCATCACAATCAAATCGGCCCCAATTTCGTCAGCCACATCGCAAATCGTGAAAGCAGGTTTGCCTTCCCGTTCGATGATTTCAGCTTCAATTCCCTGCTGGGAAAACATCGATTGGGCCTCAGAAAGAAGTTTGGCGACTGCTTCGGGGGAAGTCATCACCTCTGACGGTGGGGCGTCGCCCTCCTCGGCGGGGGGTTCGACTACCGACAGAATAACTAAACGAGCACCGTAGGTTTTCACAATATTGACAACCTTTTCGGCAGCTTCGCGGGCTTCTCGGCTTTGATCTACAGGAAATAAGACTGTCTTGAACATACTGCACATCTCCGGGACACGGACTCCGATAAAATGTTTAGGTTAAGCCAATCAGTGCCGTTTGTTCCATCTTCCGTTTTTTGTACGGGCGCGGTTGAATGCGTCCGAGGCCGGGGTGCAAGTTACCAGTGCCGCCATTTCAACGGAATTCGACAAAAACACACATATTAGGAGGTTAATCCTGTGACAAAAAAAACTGTAGCAAATTTATCGGCATCGGACTTATCGGGCAAACGGGTATTGGTGCGGGCGGACTTTAACGTGCCGCTCGACAACGGCAATATCACCGATGATACTCGCATCCGGGCGGCTCTGCCGACAATTCAAGATTTAGCGTCCAAGGGCGCTAAGGTGATTTTGTGCAGCCACTTCGGCCGTCCCAAGGGTGTGACGGAGAAGTTGCGCTTGACGCCGGTTGCTGTGCGCCTGTCGGAATTGTTGGGCAAAGAGGTCAAAAAGACTGACGACTGCATCGGTGATGAAGTCGCTGCTACAGTCGCCGCGATGCAAGATGGCGATGTGCTGTTGCTGGAAAATGTCCGCTTCTACCCAGAGGAGGAGGCAAACGACCCAGAATTTGCTAAGAAGTTAGCTTCTGTGGCCGATTTGTATGTCAATGATGCTTTTGGTACTGCTCACCGGGCTCACGCTTCTACTGAGGGCGTTACTAAGTATCTGAGTCCTTCTGTGGCTGGGTTTTTGATGGAGAAGGAACTGCAATATCTCGGCAGTGCGATCGACAATCCGCAACGTCCTTTAGCTGCTATAATCGGCGGTTCTAAGGTTTCCAGCAAGATTGGAGTCATTGAAAAACTGCTCGAAAAGTGCGACAAACTGCTGTTGGGCGGTGGCATGGTTTTCACCTTCTACAAAGCTCGCGGCTTGAACGTGGGCAAGTCTTTGGTGGAAGATGACAAGCTTGAACTGGCTAAGTCTTTGGAAGCTAAGGCGAAGGAACGGGGAGTTGCTTTTCTGTTACCTACTGATGTGGTAGTTGCTGACAAGTTTGCTGCTGATGCTAACACTCAAACTGTCCCTGTTGAAAGCATCCCTGACGGTTGGATGGGTTTGGATATCGGCCCGGATTCAGTAAAAACTTTCCAAGATGCTTTGGCCGATTGCAAAACTGTCATCTGGAACGGGCCGATGGGCGTGTTTGAGATGGAGAAGTTTGCTGTGGGAACTGAAGGTATTGCTCATTCTTTGGCTGGACTTACTAAAACTGGTACTACCACAATTATCGGTGGTGGTGACTCGGTGGCGGCTGTGGAACAGTTGAATTTAGGCGAACAAATGAGCCACATTTCTACTGGTGGCGGTGCTAGTTTGGAGCTGCTCGAAGGTAAGGAATTGCCGGGTGTTGCTGCTTTAGATGAAGCTTAATTAAGTTAAGTAGGGCGGGCTTTGCCCGCCTTGCTGGAAGCAGGTCTATATCTTTGGCTGCGAATCATTTTTTTGAATATTTACCGCAGAGGGCGCAGAGAACGCAGAGGAAGAGAAAAGAGAGAAGGATATCGGTTTTAAGTCTATAGTTTGCTAGTATAATTTGTTTGAAGTAGCAGTGAGGTTTGTTTGTGAAACTTAAACTCTTGGCAACTGTAACGGCAAGTTTAGCTTTGTTTGGGCTGGCAGCTCCCGTTCAAGCTCAAAATCCCGATCATGTTAGGCAATTGCTGGAAACTAAACAGTGCGAAGGCTGTGACTTGAGAAATGCTGATTTGTTCAAGGCTAGCTTGTACAGAGCTAATTTAAGAGGAGCGGATTTAAGCGGAGCAAATCTCTATGAAGCTAATTTGCTGGAAGCGGATTTAAGTGATGCTAATTTGGCAAATGCTAACTTAGTTAATGCGGAGATGTACGGGGCTGAATTGAATGGTGCTAATCTGCGAAATGCGGATTTGTCTAATGCTTTTTTGGGGCGAGCGAATCTGACGAGTGCGGATTTGCGCGGTGCTAAACTTTTTAATGCGAATCTGGGCGAAGCTTATCTGCTGCAAGCTAATTTGTCTAATGCCGATTTGAGACGTTCGCTGCTGTTTAGAGTTAATTTGAATCGTGCGAATTTAAGCGGGGCGGATATGTCTTTCGCGGATGTGCGCGATACTAATTTGCAGAATGCTATTTTGTCAAATACTAGGCTTCCTGGGGCTCAGTTGGCCGGGACAAATATTGATGCGGCGAATAATGTGCGGCAGGGTGATTTGGAACGGGCAAACTTCCGGGGTACGAATTTGGGACCAGGGGTTTGTGTGATAACTAATTATCCTTATTGTGTTTTGAATGTGGAAGAAAAATTTTAGACTCTAGTTTTAGCTCCCAGATGAATCTGTAGAGTAAATCTAAAATCTAAAATCTAAAATCTAAAATCCCCTGGCTGGCGCACCCTAGGTTGATATCCGAGCTAAGTTTGAGGTGGTTTGTATCCTCTTTCTAGGGCAAATCTCACAAGCTGAGCACGATTTTCTAACTGTAATTTGCTGAAAATGCTGCCTAAATGAGCTTGCACAGTCCGGGGGCTAATAAACAGCCGATCGCTAATTTGTTTGTTAGTATAACCCTGGATAACCTCCCAAAAAACTCTTTCTTCGGCTGGTGTTAAAGGCAAAGGTGCAGGTGGTGGCAATACTGCCACAAATTGTGGTTCCACCGCCCTACCGCTAGAAGTTTGCAGCAGTCGGACAATTTCGGCGTGAATGCGGTGAGAGCGCTCTAACTGCGCTTTTACCTTGGCTAAGATTTCTTCAGACTGAAAAGGTTTTACCAGATAATCGTCACCGCCGATCGCATGACCTTCAACTTTTGACTCCAACTCGCCTTGACCCGACAAAAATATAAAGGGGACTAATTGTCCCAAACGGGTAGTTCTCAAACGGCGACAAAACTCAAACCCGTCCATTTCCGGCATCATGACATCTGAAATTACCAAATCTGGGGGGGCATTTTCAAAAATCGAGAGCGCCTCCACCCCTGAATTAGCGCATTCCACCCGATATCCTTGACTTTCCAGGTACATTGCTAAGACTGTTTGACAGTCTGCTTCGTCGTCCACCACTAATATTCTTTCCATGACAGGCTTGCACCAATTCCAGTTGGACAGTTTTTGAAACTGCCAGTCCCAAAGTAGGAACTTAATTGAGTTTACCTCCTGCAACTTGATAAAGGCTCGCAATTTCAACACGCCACACTTTCTCAAATCGTCCGATTAGGGGCGCCTAGCGCATAAAAGGGGAAGCAGTAGAGCAATATGGGGAACAATCTCCTTCTTTGACTCGCCTATCATCAAAAGCTACAAATTTTTATGAGGAAGCGTCCACTTTTATGCAGAAAATAGAAGGTAAAAGAAATAATTTTACCCTATTAAACAGAAATCTTAGTGACACTTATACTATCCCTAGACGCGACATTGAAAGGTTTTTAGATTTTTCTGGTTCGGACACAGGTACAAAAGGGACAACGCGACCAGGTGCTGCTGAGGGCGGCCCGAACAAACTCGGGGCGGCAACCAACATACTTTCAATTATCGCTGCTGGTTCGGGGCGACTGAACAGATACCCCTGCATGATATCGCACTGATGTTGTTTCAAAAAATCTAGTTCTGCTTCTGTTTCCACTCCCTCAGCAATTACGGTCATATTCAAACTGTGACCCAGTAAAATTACTGCTGTAGTAATAGCAGCATTTTGAGGATCTTCGTTGGCATTACGGACGAAAATTCGATCGATCTTTAAACTGTCAAAAGCAAATTGCTTAAGATATCCTAAAGTAGCGTAACCGGTGCCGAAGTCGTCAATAGCAATCCGAATTCCTAGAGCTTTTAGTTGGTTTAAAGTAGCGCCTGCTACTGTCGCATTTTCCACCAAAGCGCTTTCGGTCATTTCTAATTCTAAATTAGCAGGCTCTAAACCTGTAGTTTCCAATATTTGCACGATTCGCGCCTTGAGTTCCGGGTCGGACAACTGCCGGGCCGACAAGTTTACTGATATTGTAAAGGGCGAAAACCCCGCCGCCAGCCAACTAGCGGCTTGAGCGCAAGCTGAAAGCAGTACCCACTCGCCAATCTGAATAATTAAACCTGTTTCTTCTGCTAAGGGAATAAATTCGCAGGGAGAAATTATACCTCGATCGGGATTTTGCCAGCGCACTAAAGCTTCGGCACCGATAACTTGGCCGGTCGCAATATTCACCTGCGGCTGATAATATACCTGAAACTCGCCTTGTGCCAAAGCGTGGCGCAGCAAAGCTTCGAGAGCAAACTTTTCAGGAGAGAGAGTCGTAACCTTGGTGGAGTCGTTAACTAAATCTTTGAGTCTGGCTTCTGCTTGGTGAAGCGCGACTGTCAGCGGTTGAGTAATAGTTTGCCGTTTCAAGACGCGAGAAGCAATGGCCCCCAGCAATTCAGCCTTGGTAAACGGCTTTGTCAGGTAATCGTCGGCTCCCAATTCCATCCCGCGACGAAAATCGGTTTTGTCACTTTGAGCCGTGAGGAAAATAAATGGAATTGTTGCAGCTAGCGAGTTTTGCCGCAGAGTCCGCAACACGTCATAACCGTCGAGTTCCGGCATCTGCACATCGCACAAAATTAAATCCGGTATCTCCGAAAGTGCCATCTGCACTCCAACTCGACCGTTCTCGGCCGCAATGACCCGGTAGCTGTGAGATTCCAGGAGTTGCAGAAGAGTTTCCCGGATTAATTCGTCGTCTTCAATCACCAAAATTTTGAGCATGATACTTAGATAACAGATGGCACTATATATCTGAACCTGACTAACTCTAGCATACTCAAACTAGGGAATTAGTAATTGGGCCAATTAGCCAATAAATGATTAGCCAAATGGCTGAATATTTTCCCTCGGTTCTTAAGTCACAATCAAAGAACTGCCGAAATTGGGAATATCTCGCTCTCTTTCAACAGCAGAAAAGGGCTGCACCCGACTCCTTTGATAAACTTTTATGACAAAATTAGCAATATTTCTCATAAAAAAAATTAGCGAACAGTTTCAGTGCGCCGATGGCGGAAATTACTCAGGCTATCACTTATATGATGTCCGGTTAATTGTTGATAATTAGCCCGTGTTTTTACTGACAAACTAGAGTTTTCTCTCAATGGATGAATCAGGATGCTGCATCCTGATTCATCCAAACAAAGATACTTGCTTTCAGACAACAGTAGTAGAGAGATAAAAATTTTAGATTAAGGTTCAATCTCCCAGATTCATCTGTGAAGTAAATCTAAAATCTAAAATCTAAAATCGACTAAGGGATAACTTAACTATGGATCGCGAATTAAATAACTTACAATTTTAATTGTTATTGTGGGATGGGCGTCCCGCCCGTCTTTTTTGGACGGGCGGGACGCCCATCCCACTTTCAAGAGTGGAAGTTATTTAATTCTCATTCCTATGGTTCTCTAACCGGAAATCCTATTATCCACGGCCTTAATTCACAGGCTTAGTGGAATTGGCGCAAAATTTTTCATCTACAATTGCAGAAGTGATACTGACAGCGTGCATGGATGATGACGGAATTATCAGGTCTCGCGGAACTACCCTGGTCTTTTTACAAACCAGCTCGCTACTGCCTACAGAGGCAAAGTTCCAAGCATAAAATTCGGGAGTGCTGACTGTCGCATTGGCCGGATGTAAACCTAGTGCAGTCACCAATACTAATCCCAAAGTCACTAAAGCTACGATCGCGAATCTCAGCATATTCTTTGTTTGAACCCGACAACTTATCTGATTGGTATTACCTTATTATTGCCTGGGTGGATAGAGAGCGTCAATCGATTTTAGATTTTAGATTTTAGATTTTAGATTTTAGAGGCGACCCCACGGATCAATTCGGGGGCTCCTTTATCGGATACAGGTGTTTTATTTCTGGACGGATGAATCCGGGAGCTTGTATCCTGGATGCTTGATTGTCAATAGCAGTTATTCGGCCGTCAGATTCAACTCGTAAGCGATCGGCTCAGATGCTTGAGAAACTACCACAAATTCATAAAAACCAGTATCATCCAGCAATCCCGACCAACTAAGCCCCTCTGCATCTTCCAGCAAAGCTCGCGCGCCCTTTGTCCGCCCTGGAGTATAAATTGACAGTAGCGTAGATTTGCGCGGTGCTTGCAAATTCACGCGCAAAGTTTGATTTTGAGCCAACCTGGCAATGTAAGCTTTCCCTTCTCCGGGTTTGAGATTGCCTGTGAGGCTTTTGCTCTTCGATAGGCGGTCAAATTCGACGCTTTCGACAGTTGCTCCAGCTTGTAAGGCTTCGAGTTCGTCGGCGGTAATTGCTTGCCAAATTTGTCCGATCGGCAAACCGATGATATTGCGATCGCGCGGCTGTTGTGGAAACCAATAAAAGAACCTAGCATCAGCCAAATCGTACAAAGCCCGACTGCTCAAATTCAGCTTGTTAACCTCAGTTTTCCAGCGATCGATATCAGTGGTGTCGTAAGTGCCCAACCGTGCTCTAGCGTCGCTGCTGAGATTTTCCAGCTTGTCGAGCAACTCGTCGCCGATTTTCTGCCACCTTTCGCGCCACTGGCGATCTTCCTGGCCTTCTTTTAACAATCGTCCCCCCAATTCCGGGTATTTGGCATAGAAAGTCTCGTCCACAAGGTTGACGTAACCGCTATAGAATCGATCGTCAATTTTGAGCTTGACAAAGCGATCTTGCAAAGCATCTTCTTGCTGCTGCTTCGGGCTTGAAGGCTGGGGAACTTTCTGCACTTTTGATTGCAGATTTAACAAAGAATTGCCCGCAAACCAGCCAACTCCCCCCATACTTGAGAGCACCGCCACCACAAACAAAACCATTTTCCAAGCAGGCATTTTTTGCTGATGGCCAATAGCAGCAACTCGCACCGGAGTTCCCGGCAGTTTTGGCGTGGGAGCGGGCACGGGTATCGGCGAGAAATCCGGCGGCTGCGTCATCCCAAAATCCGGGGCTGCTGGCAAAGGTGGCTGTAAAGGCGGATTGCCGGAGAGAGCGAGCATTACCTCGCGAGCCGAGGAATAACGCTGGCTCGGCTGTTGAGCAAGCATTTTATCCAGCACCAGGGACAAATTCGGAGACAGAGAACATTCCGATCGCCAGTTCCAATTCAGGGTATGGCTGTCGAGCAATTGATGCGGTTCCTTCCCCGTCAGCAACACCAAAACCGTGGCCGCCAGAGCGTACAAATCGCTGTGGGGAGAGACGATGCCCATCTGCATCTGTTCGACGGGAGCATAGCCGAGCTTGCCGATGCGAGTCGCGGGGGCGAGAGTGCCGTTAGCCTCAGCGAAAAGAGACTCTACGGTGGCGGCGACTTGTTTTACTCCGCCAAAGTCGATCAGCACGGGCATCCCGTCTGAACTCCGCAGAATCAGGTTGTCAGGGGAGATGTCGCGGTGAATCACTCCCAAAGAGTGAATGTATTCGAGCAGGGGCAAAATCTGGATCAGCAATTGATTGATTTCTGCTTCTATAAACCGCAAACCCTGACGCTTGCGGGCGTCGAGCAGAAAGCGGTAGGTTTGGCCGGGCACGTAGTCTTGGACGAGAAATAGGTAGCCTCGATCGCTGATACTGACGCGGAAAAGTTCGCGGAAGCGCGGGATTTGATTGTGTTGCAGCTTGTAGAGCACTCCCGCTTCCCGCTCGAACAGTTCCTCGGATTTTTGTAAAGCGTAACTTCCATGTACTTGGGGCGCAAATTCTTTTAAAACGCAGGGTTCGTTAAATCGGTGGGCATCTTCAGCGAGGTAGGTGCGCCCGAAGCCTCCGTGTCCCAATTCGCGGACGATGCGGTAGTGGTTGTTGAGAGTTATGCCGGGGTAGATGGGATTGTTCATGGGAACTTGCTGCGTCGGATTTTCACGCTTGACTGAGACTGGGAGTTTTGGGCGATCGCTGAATTAATCTTGCCATAGTGTGTCAGTGTTTATTAGTCGATCGCCAGCTTGGCTATCCCGTGTGGTTATTGTGAAAACAGCGGTTTCGTGCTATGGAAGTTTATCTACTGCGCCATTTTTTCGATCGACCTCAAAATGTGTTCAAATTTTTAGTGTCCAGCCCAATGTGCGATCGGCTCGTTAGCGCTACTAATTGAATCTTGAGCGATCGAGGTGCAAAATACCCATTTTAAGGAGCCAATCATGCAGCCAGAACAGCGTCAGCGAGCAATTGGGGCGTTTGAAGAGTTTTTGAGAGCGCCACTTGAGGAACGATTGCAACACCAGCAGAATCGAGTTGCCGAATCCAGGGCGATCGCGCTTTTTCAAAAAGTCGCGGCCACAGTACCAGCTTACCAGACTTTCCTAACTGAACATAACATCAATCCCACCTCAATTCAAACCTTTGAAGACTTCCAAAAATTGCCGCTAATTACCAAAGAGAATTATTTACGCTGTCACCCGCTACCTCAGTTGTGCTACCACGGTAAATTAGAAACTTGCGATTTCATTGCTGTTTCATCGGGTTCGACAGGAAATCCGACATTTTGGCCGCGTTTTATCAGCGACGAGTTGCAAATTGCTGCTCGTTTTGAACAAATATTTCACGACAGTTTTTACGCCGACAATCGCTCAACTTTAGCTGTGATTTGCTTTGCGTTGGGAACTTGGGTTGGGGGAATGTACACGGCAAATTGCTGCCGCTATCTAGCGAGTAAGGGCTATCCAGTTACAGTTGTGACGCCTGGGAATAATAAGACTGAAATATTCCGAGTTGTGCAGGAACTTGGGGAGCATTTTGAGCAAGTAGTTTTGTTGGGATATCCGCCGTTTATCAAGGATGTGATTGATAGTGGCATTGCTGGGGGTGTGGAGTGGCAAAAATATCGAATTAAGATGGTGTTTGCGGGGGAAGTGTTTAGCGAAGAATGGCGGAGTTTGGTGAGCGATCGCACTAATTCTGACAATCTATATTACAACTCTGCGAGCCTTTACGGTACGGCAGACGCGGGCGTTTTGGGCAACGAGACACCGCTGAGCATTTGCATCCGTCGCTTTTTAGCAAACAATCCCGAAGCAGCACGCAATTTATTCGGGGAATCGCGGTTGCCAACGCTGGTGCAGTACGATCCGAAAAGCCGCTTTTTTGAAGCGAATAATGACGGCACGCTGTTATTTTCTGGCGACAACGGCATCCCGCTAATACGCTATCACATCTCCGATAACGGCGGTTTAATTTGTTACGAAGCAATGCTCAATTTTTTGGCTGAATGGGGATTTAACCCTGTGGCACGTTTGCAGCAAGCAGCAGCTATGAAAGTTTCTGATTTCCCCAGAGGAATTCGCTGCTTGCCCTTTGTGTATGTATTCGGGCGATCCCACTTTACCGTTTCCTACTTCGGTGCTAACATTTACCCGGAAAATGTCACCGTAGGTTTAGAAGTTCCCACGATTCGGGAATGGGTGACTGGAAAATTTGTGCTGCAAGTCAAGGAAGATGCGGATCAAAATCGGTTTTTATCGGTGGTTGTGGAATTAGCAGCGGGGGTGGAGGGCGACGAGGAGATGCAGCAGGCGATCGCATCTTCAATTCTCGCGCAATTGCGGCGGCTAAACAGCGAATTTGCTAATTATGTGCCGCCAGAATATCAGTTACCTGTGGTGACATTAACGGAGACCGGCGATGCGGAGTATTTTCCGATTGGGGTGAAGCACCGATACACGCGGCAATAAGTAGTTTGAATTGATGAGTTATCAGTGTTCAAAAGTCTTGTGTTATTCTATAATTAGGGTAACAGTTGATGGTTCAGCTTAGAATATGCCAGCAAAAGACATATACCACAATACTGTCATAACAGCTCTAGAAAAAGACGGCTGGACGATAACAAACGATCGGTTAACCTTAGAAATTGGCGATCTTTCACTCTTCATCGATTTGGGTGCAGAAAAAATACTGGCTGCCGAAAAGCAAGGTCGCAAAATTGCTGTAGAAGTAAAAAGTTTTTTGAGTGCTTCACCCGTTAAGGACTTAGAAGAAGCTCTGGGACAGTATATTGTCTACGAAGATATCCTAGAGCTTTCGGAACCAGAACGTAAGATATATCTAGCTGTTCGGGAAGAAGTTTATCTAGATATTTTCTCTGAGCCACTGGGGCAACTTTTGTTGCAAAAAAAAAGACTAAAATTAATTGTTTTTGATTCATCAAAGGAGATAATTGTCAGATGGATAGACTAGATGAATATCGCCGATTTATTCAGAAAATCTTAGAGAGTTATGCCCAGATTTCTTACGGACACGGAGAAATTAAAAGCAGCGTTATTGTTGACGGCGAACAAAACAATTTTTTACTAATGCACGATGGCTGGCAAGGGCCTAAAAGAATTCACGATTGTATCGTTCATGTGGAAATTATCGACGGCAAAATCTGGATTCAACAAGATGGTATAGAAACGGGAATTACCGCAGAACTTGTAGAATTAGGAGTGCCTAAAGACAAGATTGTTTTAGGGTTTCATCCGTATCATGTTCGGCAACATACGGGATATGCGATCGCCTAAACCAGCTTAAATACAAGAAGCTTGAATGAAAGGACGATCGCTAAATTGTATCGGGATCAATATTTAATTCTCGCAGTTTCGCGGCCAGGCGATCGGCTCGTTGAGCTTCTTGTCCGGCTCGTTGAGCCTCTTGTCCGGCTCGTTGAGCCTCTTGCTCGGCCCGTTGAGTCTCGCATTCTGCAAATTCTTGAGGAGTCGGCACAAGCTCTCCTTCTGCTGTAAAGAAACGTAATTTTCCGCCACAAATTCCCAAACTCAAATCGAGTTGTTGACTCCGCAGATGCCCGAATTCGTTTGGTGTGATCGGTTGATATTCCCCGTCAAGTAAATGAAACCCAGCTAATTCTAAAGTTTCTGGGTCAAACCAAAAGTAATCGTGAGTGCGAAAAGTATCTTGATAGAGTTGTTTTTTAAAGTTTTTGTCTATATCCGCTGTTTTGGGAGACAGGATTTCAATGATAATATTGGGGTACTTTCCCTCTTCATCCCAAACTACCCAGCTTTTCCGAGTTTTTCGTTCTGTTCCGAGTACAACAAAAAAGTCTGGGCCTCGGAAGTCTTTCGATTTGAGTTGCTTGGGACTGTAATAAATGGTGAGATTTCCAGCAGCATAGAAATCATTTCTATCTCGCCACAGCCATTCTAGACAGTTGAGGAGTAGGATTATTTGTCGGAGATGCAGTTCTGTTTCCACGGGAGGTTCGTCACTGTATAAATCGCCTGAAGGAAAGATAACATTTTCTGGTATCTCTTGTTCTGGTATCTCTTGGGTAGTAGCTAATTCTGCGGTTGCGGACATGGCTGCTGGGTGAGGAGTAAGAGGTTGTGTGTCCATTTTAGCAAGCTTTTCATATCTCTGCCGAGGACTATTCTGAAAGCCCGATCGCGCTTTTTGCCCAAAAACGCGATCGAACACCGAATAATTAGTCTTTAACTATTAGCAATTATCGTTTTATTGACGGTCAGCTTCCCTGAGAGCAGCCAGAATTTCCGGTCGTTTCATGCGCGCGTAGCCCCGAATTTTTCGGTCTTTGCCGATCGCCTTCAACCCTCTCAGCGAAAGAGTTTCGTAGTCATCCTCTGGGGACGGGGACGGAAACGGCAACTCTAACTGCAACTGCGGTAACTGAGGTTTTTGCTGTGCTTTCGACTGCTTTTTCGGCTGCGTTTTTGACTGCTTTTTCGGCGGTGCCTCTGGCTGTGTTTCGGAGTGAGTCGCTACGGCTCCCAGTTGCCTGCGGAGCGTTTCAATTTGATTTTTCAGGTCATTTTCTACGTCTTCAATGGCTTCGGAAACAAACTCATTAATTTTTTGGACTGTGCGTTCTAACTTTGTTGACAGCAGTTTTTCCAGTTCATCCAACTGTCTCAAAGCACCTTCAAGATTTACCTCCGAAATAACAGCCGATGTGGGCGGACGGTTGCTGCTCGATTGTTCAATTTTTTTAGCCATTTTATCTACCTTTTCATTAAATACTTTTTCCACTTGTTCGAGCAAATGCTTAATCTGTTCTATTTGGTTACGCTCAAAGTTCTGCTCCGCTAGAGCTTTTACGTGTTTTTTTAGCAGGTCTTCATTTTTTTTAACAGATTGTTCTATTTGTTTTGTTAGACTATCTACCTTTTTTTGAAATGATAGCTCAAATTGTTGCAGGAGAGTCTCAATTTGTGCAGTTTTCTGAGTCGGTTGCGGAGCTAAATGTTCCATTTCTGCTTGAGCAACAGCTACCTCCTCGTCGGTCATTTCAAATACCCACGCCCACATTTGCTCGATGCCGAGTTCTTTAGCAACAATACACCAATCTGATCCGCAGACAACTTCATATTCTTCTTCGTTGCTGTAAGCTTCTGTAGGGCGTACAATTAAAGGAATCAAGTTGCTGCCTTGCTCGATCAGACTTCTCCTGAGAGCTTCGCGGCGTTCGCGAGGAATTTCGCCCCGATGAGGCTCTGGTACTGCAATTTGGGAAGTGTAAATCTGACTGTGACTAATTGGCTTAATCCGCAAATATTCAACTATTCGGTTTTGATCGGACGATCGATCCATCTTGTTACAAGTCCCCTTTTGTCATTAAAATCTGGTGTGTAGGTATTTATGTATATCGACGCGGTTTCCCGTGGGGTGACATCCCTGGCGATGGCGTCGGGCCCTCGCCCGTGCTACGGCAAAAGTTACTGCAATTCCTAAAAAAAGCGACTGTGATGAGTTTAACTGCCTGTGGGACACCAACGATCCACTGCTTTACTCATCTTTACTTATTTTGGAGTAGAGACTCACTGAGTCAAAGTTGCCAGTAGCCGCAGGATTTGCGAGTTATGAGTATTTTTGCCACTTGTCAATTATTTTAATCATTGTTTTGTCGGTTAACCCTTTAACACGTTCCACCACATTTGCAAATGAGACAAACGGCCGCGCATCTCGCTCTTTGAGTATTATTTGGATTACTGGAAGCTTCAATCCAGCATCTTTCAAATTAGCCGACAGTTGATTTTTCTCTAAAGTATTGAGTGCTTCCAACAGCGACATTGATTCGGAAGCTACGTTTGCAAATTCTGGTATCCTCTCTACCACCATTTTTTCGGGTGGCGAGTCTGCTTTCAACTCATTAATTCTGCTTGCTAACCCAGCTTCAACTAACAGAGGTACTTGTTGTAAGATTCGGTTTTCAATTTCTTGTATACTCTGCGCTAAAACTTGTTGTTCACGGGCGTAGTCGGCTTTTAATTCATTGATTTGACTTGCAAACAAGGCTTGAATATTCGTTAGTCGCTGTTCTAAACTAGATGAATCTTCGGTAGTTTCATTTTCACCTAAATGAGGGACTTCGACTAAAGAAACCGGGTTTTTGATTGAATCTGCAGGCTGTGACGAAGTATTTTCCTCAAAAAACCCGGTTTCTGGGTTCTCAACTAAATTTTCAGTTTTGGCTGATTTCCTCAGCGCTTGAACTTGCTCTAAAAGCAATTCTTCATTTTCGGGTTCAAGAATAAATGCTCCGATTGTCTCGCCTTTTTGAGGGTGAATTTCCCTGGCTTTCGCAGCAGCGTAGTATTCAAAGTCTCCGTCTACTATCTCGTAGGCATCCATACCGTTGCGGCGGACAATTATGGGGTTGATCAATCCTCCTAATTCTAAAATCAGTTGCGCCAGTTTCTCCAAATCCGGCTCTGCAAAATTGGAACGGGGCACTGCGGATGTAATTTTTTTAACTGCAACCAGTGACGGAGATAATTTTTTCATTAGTTTTTACCTATTTTTTCCAAAACTTCGAGTGCTAGCATTTCAAATTCTTGGGATGCGATAGAATCAGGCTTAAAGTCTAGCACTGAAATCGGATCGGCGATTTCCATATTTCCCACGATTTGAAATTGTTCTGCACACTTTGCTAAATCGTCTCTCTCGTAAATTACGCTGTCCATGATTTCAAAGCCGTAGCGTTTGGGAATTGCCTCCCTCCGCTTGGGCAAACTGTACTGTACAAATTTAACATTAGTTGAAATTTTGCAAGGGAGGACGCCTAAAACTTCTAGTGGTTTCTTGCCAATTTGTTTTTTGAATCCGTTAACTTTTTTAATAAAATCCTTGACATTAATCAGTCCTTGATTGGCAAAAGGTTTTAAGTCAGAAGGAATAATTAAATAATCCGCCGCAATTAGAGCAACTCTCGCATAAAAATTCAAAGATGGCGGCGTATCGATCAGTACAAGATCATATTTATCCTGTACTTCTGCTAGTTTTTGAATTAAAATCATTCGGCTGTAATCTAGTTGATTGAGTTCCGTTTCATATTGCATTAAATCAATATGGGAAGGAATCACATCAATTTCGGGATGGCAAAAATTAGACTTGCGAGCTACTTCTGCGATGGAGAAAAAGTCTTCTGATTGCAAAACTTGAAGAATATTATTATCTTTCAAATCGTCTTGTTCTTCATCCTCAAATTTAACTAAACCTGTCGCAAAGGTTGTATTCGCTTGACTATCTAAGTCAATCACCAAGACTCTCTTACCTTTCTTGCTCAGCGCCGCAGCTAAATTGACTACTGTTGTAGTTTTGCCAACGCCGCCTTTGTTATGGTAAACTGCAATGATTTTCATAATATTTTGAGTTTTTTGGGGAACGGTTACATCGGATTTAACTTGAGGCTTAACTGGATTATTTTCAGGTATTTGTTCCGGTTCAGAGATTTGACTTGGCTGAGCTTTTGCGGTGGCGGGATTGTGGGGCTGTACTGGGACTTCGCTAATTAACTCAGGACTAACCAAATTAATTTTATTATCTTCCAGTTCTAGATGAACGGGAGTTTTTATAGGTTTTAAAGTATTTCTGCCAATTAAAGCGATAATTTCATCAATTCTATTTTCAATGTCTTGTCCAGCACACTTAAAGACTGGCTCAATATCATCGGCGACTCTTTGGTAAATTCTAATTTCTTTACCGTTAGTTATGAGTCCGTAGCGGATACTCAAACTTGTTAAATAGCGATTGAGTTTTCGCAGGTGGCGGTCTAAATTTTCCTTGGGATGTTTAGCCTCCATGACTACACTCATCGGCGAGTCTGTCTCGACAACTATGGGGATAACTTGGGTGGCAAATGAGAGGAAGTCTAGACGAATATTCCCAAATGCGATTTCTTGGTGCCAAGTGTCGGGCGTATAGCCTAACTTTGGTAGCAGATAGCTGACAATGAGTTTGCTTTCTACTTCGCTTTCGTTGCGACAGTTATTGGGATTGAAAGTCATTCGATTTTAGATTTTAGATTTTAGATTTTAGATTGGGAATGACTGATTTAATAATGGTAGGGATTGTGATATTGACAGTAGGGCGCGCATTCCGTCCTTTACAAAGGCTACGAATTGTAATATCGAAAAACCCGGTTGTGTTTGACAAACCGGGTTTTTCTGGCATTTATCGCGCTTCAAAATTACTTGTTTTGAGCGTTAAATTCCTGCAATGTTTGATAGCCACCAGCGGGATTGTACAAGTGACAGTTGTCGGCAATCCGCTTCATTAAAGACCAAGAAAATTCTGTTTCGTAGAGATGATCTTGCCAGTTTTCCTTTAAGCTGCTGTGGGCGAGGCGCAAATTGTACCAGGGAATAGCAGTTGAAAGGTGGTGGGGAACGTGGACGTTAATGTCGTGGCACAGAAACTCTACCCAGCGGGGATAATCGCAGTGAACTGTTCCCGATAGTTGCGCTTGGGCTTCGTTCCATTCTTCGGGTTCTTGAAATGAAATGTCTGGTGCTGTGTGGTGGACGATCGTAAAAGTGCTCATCCAGAAATGGTAAACCAGCCAGGGCATCAACCAAAATTTGACAAATCCCCAAATGCCTGTGGTTGCAATTAAAATCGGAAATCCGATCGCAGCACCGATTAACACCACTAAGACAGAAAACCGCACTTGTTCTTGTTTCTGTTGACCTTTGAAGCGCCACCACATAAAGTGTACTTTTGCCCAGTGGGCGATCGAGCCGATCCACCACATCCGACCGAAAATTAAACTATAAGCTATTTGTAAAGCCTTGGGAGCAGCAGCGTAGTCTTCTGCTGTCATCGGTTGCCAAGCATTATCTTCGCCAATTTTATTGGTGTGCTTGTGGTGGTAATTGTGGCCGTGCCGCCATGCGTGAAACGGATAAATTAACGGCAGAAAAGCAATATGTCCGACTAAATCGTTTACCCAGCGGCGGTTAGCAAATGACCGGTGCCCGCAGTCATGGCCGATCACAAAAAAACCGGTTAATCCGGTGCCTGTGAAAATCCACATTAGGGGCAGTAGATACCAAGGCGATACTGCTAAGCCCCAATAACCGACAGCAACTAGCAAAACGTTGACGATGACTTTTGTCCAAGCTTTGCGGGGGTTTTTGACGAATACTTCCCGCGGCAGGGTTTTGAGAATATCTTTGAGGCGCAGGTTGGAGGCGTCACTTGCGGATGTCAAATTTAGTGGTTTTTCGATCGATGCTGTCATAAATTGATTTCGATTCTCCGTATGCCATGACGATGGCTTAACAAAATTAGCGCATAAAAAAGCGCAGTAAAAGGTCAGCTCGTTGCCAGCAAGCAGCAGACGAGTTGAGCTGTAGGCAAGCGCGTTTTAGCAAATGCTAGCGATCGCTATCCGCAGTTAGGAATTTCTAGCACTTTTGGCAAAAAATACTGCGGGTAGCAAAACCTTCGTTTTTATAACACAGGGGCAGGACAATTAGCATTAGGCGCTATTGTCTGCTAATTGCTCTTGCTGCCAGAAACCGGGTCGAGAGCGGGCAAGCCAGCGATCGACCGTTGCTGTTTGAGGCTTTGCACTTCCAGCAGCAAGGATTCGATTTCTGCTTGCAAGTGCAGGAACTTAACTTGCTGATCTGCTTGGTAGGGGCACTTTACCAAATCTACTTTGCGGGCAAAAGTGGTCGATAGGGTAGAAGAACTAGCCATTTCGGGGTTGCTCGCGGCGACTTGAGGCCGGGAAAGAGTGGATGAATTATTTGACATTAGTAATTGAGTAGACATATCTACACATTCACACCATTAAGTTACTTTAACCTGAACCGATCGTATTAAACATCAAATTAACCGATCGAGCTAAAATTAGTGTAAATTCCTTAGCCATTGCCTAAAACCATTGACATCGTGACCCTGATCCTACCTGCTACAGACTCTGCTGCTAACTCCGCTGCCCGCGCCGCCGAGCCGAAACGCTACGGCTGGCCCGGCTTGATCGAAGCTTATCGCCCCTACCTGCCGGTGACGGAAACCACGCCGGTAGTGACCCTCCAAGAAGGCAATACTCCCTTGATTCCAGCACCTGCGATCGCCTCTCTCATCGGTAGAGACGTGCGCGTCTTGGTGAAATACGACGGCCTCAACCCCACTGGTAGTTTCAAAGACCGGGGGATGACAATGGCGATTTCCAAGGCGAAGGAAGCTGGTGCCAAAGCTGTAATTTGCGCCAGTACCGGCAATACTTCGGCCTCTGCCGCCGCCTACGCCAGACGCGGGGGGATGCGAGCTTTTGTGTTAATTCCCGAAGGTTACGTGGCTTTGGGCAAGCTGGCGCAAGCTTTGCTTTACGGTGCGGAAGTCATTTCGATTGGGGGAAACTTCGATCGGGCCTTAGAAATTGTCCGCGAAATGGCTGTTAACTACCCCGTGACATTGGTCAACTCCGTGAATCCTTACCGCTTGGAAGGTCAAAAAACCGGAGCTTTTGAAGTCGTTGACGCTTTAGGCGACGCCCCCGACTGGCTGTGCATTCCCGTGGGAAATGCGGGAAACATCACAGCATACTGGATGGGTTTTTGTCAATACCACCAAGCCAAAAAATGTTCGCGCTTGCCGCAGATGATGGGATTTCAAGCCGCCGGGGCTGCACCGTTGGTAACGGGATCACCGGTATCGCACCCAGAAACCCTGGCGACAGCAATTCGGATCGGCAACCCGGCTAGCTGGAAACAGGCGATCGCAGCTTCCGAAGCCAGCCGCGGCAGTTTTGCTGCAGTCACCGACGCCGAAATTCTCGACGCTTACCGTTTGTTAGCATCGCAGGAAGGAATTTTCTGCGAACCAGCAAGTGCAGCTTCTGTGGCCGGTTTGCTGAAGGTAAAAGACCAAGTTCCGACTGGGGCGACGGTAGTTTGCGTGCTGACTGGTAACGGTTTGAAAGACCCGGATACCGCAATTAATCACAGCAACAATCTATTTAAAAGCGGCATTGCTCCGACTTTGGATGCAGTAGCTGGGGCGATGGGATTTTAAGAAGTTAGTTGGCAGTTGTCAGTTGTCAGTTGTCAGTTGTGTTCTTTGTGTCCTCTGTGATTCATTTAAACTAAGATATTGCACCGGCGGTCAACAACCTGTAGGGGCGGGTTCACCAACAATATCTAACAAGTACCAACCATCTGAATAAACCCGCCCCCACCCAACAGTAAATCGCAATCTACCTCTTTTAACATACAAGGGGCGGGTTCACCAACAATATCTAACAAGTACCCACAATCTGAATAAACCCGCCCCCACCCAACAGTAAATCGCAATCTACCTCTTTTAAGATACAAGGGGCTGCTTACTCAATAGCTTTCAAGGATACAAAAAGACTAAAAAAGCCGCCCCCACCCCGCGCGAAAGTCCTCGATTGATATTGTTGTAAGATATCAGTTTAAATTCACATCTTGCACCAATATAAGAAACAGGCAAGATGCCTGTTCCACTCTTAGTTAAAATCTCTTGTGCGGTGGGCCGAAGAACCCGCCCGTAAGCCCATCGAAACAGGCAAGATGCCTGTTCCACAAAATATAAATTTTCTTGTGGAACAGGCATCTTGCCTGTTCATAAAAGGCTAATTGAGAATGGTGCAACATCTCAGTATCAATAAACTCCTGTGAACTCACTTTTTTATCAATAAACTCAGCGAGACAATTTTGTCATTATCTTATGACCAAACCTACTGCAACCCTGTTAATTGCCTGTCCCGATCGCAAAGGACTCGTCGCCTTACTTGCCAATTTTATCGCATCCCACAACGGCAATATCATCCACGCGGATCACCATACAGATTTTACCGCCGGATTATTTCTGAGCCGGCTAGAATGGCAATTAGATGATTTTGACTTAACCACCGAACAAATAACACCTGCTTTTAGTGAAATTGCCAAGGACTTACAAGCCAATTGGCAATTGCATTTCTCTCATAAAATTCGACGCATCGCAATCTGGGTAAGCCGTCAAGATCATTGTTTATTAGACTTGATTTGGCGACAGCGAGCGCAAGAAATCAGAGGTGAAATTCCGCTGATAATCAGCAACCATGAAAATTTAAAGCCCATTGCCGCACAATACGGTATCGACTTTGAGTATATTCCCATTACTAAAGACAATAAAGCTATTCAAGAAGCACAACAGTTAGAACTTCTTAAAAAATATAAAATTGATTTAGTAGTTTTGGCTAAGTATATGCAAATTTTGAGTCAAGACTTTATCAGAAAATTTCCCAATGTGATTAATATTCACCATTCATTTTTACCCGCATTTGTGGGTGCAAATCCCTACGAAAGGGCTTATGAAAGAGGGGTGAAAATTATCGGTGCAACAGCCCACTATGTTACACCGGATTTAGATGCTGGCCCGATTATTGAACAAGATGTTGTGCGCGTCAGTCACCGCGATGAAGTCTCTGATTTGATTCGCAAAGGTAAAGATTTAGAAAGGGTTGTGTTAGCAAGAGCGGTGCGATATCATTTACAAAATCGTGTTTTAGTTTATGGCAATCGGACTGTGGTTTTTGCTTGAAAGTTAGGTATCATATCAATCCTGGTTTGTTACTCCTTCGATCGCTCGGCGAGTGAGATTAATTCCGGTGTGCGATCGCAGTGCAGCGAATCCCAAAGTTTTCTCAAGTTGAGATTTTTCATTAATTGTGATGCTGTTAAGATTTTCCGTTGTCGTCAAATTGCGATCGCCCTTGAGTCAATTTTCGCAAAGAGCGGCCCCTACGACGAGGTTTCGGAACTTTACTTTTGCCTGCGGGCAATCCTTCACGCTGCTGGGAGCGATCGCCATCTGTCTCTTCGCTTTGATCGTGCAACAAGATGTTCCGCGTGGGATAAGGCAAATCGAGGCCGTTTTCCACATATAGCTTTTTTTTAATAGCACAAATTACCTTGTCGCGCGATCGCAAATCGTCAATTCGGCGCGGCGGAGCAATCCACCACCGAACGCGGATATTGACGGTACTTTCTGTTAACTCCATCGCCAGCACATCGGGTGCAGGAGCTTTCAAAACCTCCTTCAGGCTGTACAGTGCTTCCAGGATTAACTGCTTGGCGTGGTCAATATCGTCGCCGTAACCAATACTAATATCGTATTCCATGCGGCGTTTATCGAAAGCAGTATTCACAGTCACCGTATTCGTAAACAATTCGGCATTAGGAATGACAATCCGCCGACCATCATAGGTTTCGATTGTTGTAGCGCGCGTCTCAATATTTTCTACCGTTCCCTCAAAGTTTTTAAACACAATTTGGTCATCGATTCGGAACGGTTCCGTCAACAGAATTAGGATACCTGCTAAGAAGTTTTGCAATATCTCGCGAAAGGCAAAACCAATCGCCACCCCGCTAATTCCCAGCAGTTGCACCAAATCGCCAGCTTTCAATGTGGGAATTATAATCGAAAGAGAAATAAACAGACCAACTAGAACGATCAGACTCTGGGCTAACCGTCCTAACACCAGCCCCAAATTTCGAGCTTGGTGGTGCTTGCGGGTAACTCGCCTGACCACTCTCTTAATTTGCCGACCCACAAAGTAAAAAATTGCAAAGACAATTAACGCCAGCACAATATTAGGCAGCATGATCAGAAAGCCGTCGATCATGCTCTGAATCTTTTTCCAGACTATGGATATCTCTGCCTTCATGAAGTTTCCTCACGCATCAGTCGTTGTCGATAGTAGTAGAATTTAGCTGGATTAAGTTCTATCTAAAGACTGTAGGTTGGTACGACGCGAGGAAGATTTTTTGGCAGTCCTCAAAATTTTGAATGCGGATTATAGGTTGAGATATAGTACAGTTACATCAATTAGTAGATTATCCGTAGATGCGGAATAATAAAAAAGCTGATAGATTAATGCAGCCTAATTGCAGTTAAGGCAAAAACAACACATCGGTAACTAAATCCCATCTGCTAAGGAATGAGAATTAAATAACTTCCACTCTTGAAAGTGGGATGGGCGTCCCGCCCGTCCAAAAAGGACGGGCGGG